>JBKJXG010000406.1:0-4364 GCA_046716525.1 Solirubrobacterales bacterium | reverse complement strand
GTCTCGGTCGCGTCAACCAGGGAGGGCCGGGCCACTGAGGCGAGCCTAGACGGTCGATTCCGGATTCACGCGCTTCTAGAACGACAGCGGGCGGCCGGGTCAGCCGGTCGGCTCGGCGGCGGTGCTCGGGCCAGGGCCGTCCAGCAACCCGAGCCGTCCGGCGAGCCAGGCGGCGGGAAGCGCCTGGAGGATCAGCGTCATCACGATTGCCAGCGCGACGACGGCGGCATAGACATCGGTGTTCGGAACCCCGAGGCCGGCGAGCACGCCGACGAGCGCCGCAGGCACGACCCCGGTCTCGCGCGTCCAGCACAAGAACGCCAGCTCGGGTCGGGTCCAGCCCGCGCGCCGGTCGGGCAGGGTGCAGACCAGCACGGTCAACGGCCGTGTGACCAGCAGCAGCGTGGCGAGCACGGCGAACGCGGGCAGCAGGTACTCACCGAGGGTGTCGAACGGGATGTTCGCCCCCAGGACGACGAAGACGAAGAGCGTCACCAGGTCGGCGATGCTGAAGGCGAACTGGCGAAGCTCGCGCTCGTGCTTGGAGTGCATCGCCAGCCCCAGATGCTCCATGTTGCCGACGATCAGCCCGGCCAGGAAGGCGCCCAGGTAGCCGCTGCCGCCCGCCGAATCGAGCGAGAAGTAGCCGATCGTTACCACCGCCATCACCGCAGCGGCCGACGACTCGCGCCAGATTCCGGCGCGGCGGCTCGAGATCGTTGCGGCGAGCAGCACCCCGGCGACCAGCCCGATCACGGTGCTGATCGCGAGGTCGACGACGAACTCGCTCGCCGGGGTCGCGATCGAGCCGCCGCCGGTGAGCAGGACGCCGGCCAACGCCAGCGCGAGCACGGCGCCCGTCGGGTCGTTGAAGGCCGACTCCGCTACCACGGTCTGCGCTACCTTCGGCCGCAGCCGCGAGCGCACGAAGAGCGGGATCAGGATCGCCGGGTCCGTCGGTGAGAGCACCGCTCCCATCAGCAACGCCGCGGTCCAGGAGAGATCGAAGGCGAGGTGCGCGGCAACACCGACGACCGCGGTGGTCAAGATCACGCCAGGGATCGCGAGCATCCCCAGCCCGACCCAGACCCGGCGCAGGACGACGACCGAGAGGTTGAGCCCGCCGTAGAAGAGGATCAGCGAGACCCCTAGCGTGAACAGCAGCTGAGCGCCGATCGAATCCAGCGGCACGTCGACGACGTCGAGCGCCGAGGGCCCGAACAGCGCGCCGAACAGCACCAGCACGAGGATCTCGGGTACGCGAATCAGGCTCGCCACGAAGCGTGCCGCGAGCGCCGCGCCAAGCAACAGGCTCAGCGTCAGGAGCACATCGCGGGTCACGACGGTGGGTCGCTCCGCGCTTCGGGATCCCGGCGTCCGCGCACGCTGCGCTCCCCCTCGAGCGCCATGCGGGCGATGTCGTTGGCGGTGACGAGCAGGAGGACGATCACCAGCCCGGCACCGAGCGCGACGGCGACGAGGCGTCGTCGCGCGTCGTCGCGCGCCTGATCGAAGTCGGTATCGGTCGCCGTGGCCTCGTCCGCCTCGTAGGCGGCGAGCTCGTCGGCGGTCGCGGCCATCGCCTCGAAGCGGCGCAACTCGGGCCCGAGAAAGATCCGCTTGGTCTCCTGCGGACGGCCGGCTTGCAGCTCGCGCCAGGCGACTGCGTCGAGCTCCATGAACCCGTCGAACTCCTGGCTCAGTTCGCTGAGCAAAGTCCGCTCGGTCTCGTCGGTGAGCTCGGTCTTCGCCAGGTCCAGCTCGCTGCGAAGCTCGTTCGCGGAGGCCACGAAGCGATCGCGCAGCTCGCCACCCGCGTATCCGTAGGCGGTCTGCCAGCCGTTGACGTCGGTGACCAGGAACTTGAGCTCGCGGGCGACCGACTCCCGCTCGGCGCGGTCGCGCACCTCGTCGTAGCGGTCGCCCAGCTGCGACATCCCGTGCAGCGCAACCGCGGTCGTCACCAGCGGCCCGAGCACAGTGAGCACTATCGCCGCGTAGAGCTTCGCCCTGATCGTCATCGCCGGACACCGGTTGTAGGATCGCCGCGACGATGGTCCTCTTCGTGCTCACCGGCCAAGCCCCGCCGATCCTGATCATGACCCTGGTCGTGATGGCCTACCTGACCGGATACGAGCTCTGGAAGGAGGGGGAGGACGTGCAGTTCCTGTGGAAGGCGTGGTGGGTCCTGTTCGTGGTGCTCGGGAACGTCGTCGGGTTTGCGATTTTCTGGATCTGGCTGGCGCGCCGGCGTGTGCGCCGGACCGCCGCCAAGACTTAGCGCCAGTCCTGGCGCCGCGCGGCGGGCGCCCCTCATTCGCCGCTCTCCCGCACCTGGTGAAGCCTTGCGAGCTTCAGCGCCAGCTCGAGCGACAAGAGGTCCTCGGTGTGCAGATCGAGCTCGGTGACGCGTTCGATTCGCTCGAGCCGCTGGCGCACGGTGTTTGCGTGGACGTAGAGGGCCCGGGCGCTCGCGGTGACGCTGCCGCGGTCCGCGAGGAACTGCTCGAGCGTCTCGATTAGCTGGGCGCCACGCCGGTGGTCGTACTCGCCCAGTGCCTCGACCGCCTGGCGGTAGCGGTCGCGCGGCGCCTCGTCGAGCTCGAGATGGACGAGGTAACGGTAGGCGCCGAGCTGCTCGTAGCAGACTGCCCCGCCCTCGGCAGCGAGTGAGCGGCCGATGCGCGCCGCGTCGGCAGCTTCGCGCATCCGGCGCCGCGCGCTCGCCGCGCTGCGGTCGATGTCGCTGAGGCCGACCACCAGCCCCTCCTCGCGCCCGAGCGGCTCGCATGCCGCGCGCACCCGCTCGATCGTCGCTCCCTTGCCCGTCGGCAGTGGCGCCAGCACCCGGACGCGGTCGTGGCGCGAGTCGAACAGCGCCCGCGGGTAAAGCCGCCGCAGCCGCGCCTCGAGCCGGACCGCCAGCTCGGGCCACGCGGGCGCGGCTTCGCCTGCACGCGGGGCGCGCTCGATGTGGAGGAAGAGGTGCGGCCGGGTGAGGTCGCAGCGCGCCTCACTCGCCTTCGCCTGCGCCGCCTCTACCGAGCCGGCGGCGAGAGCATCGAACATGTCGCGGACGATGTTCTCCGCCGTCAGCCGCTCGATCAGCTCGGCCTTCTTCAGCCCGACGGCCGTCTGATTGGCGACCGCGCCGAGCAGCTCGGCGTCCTCCTCCGTGAACTGACGATCCTGGGCCAGGCAGCAGATCATCCCGAGCTGCTCGTCGCGTGCGACCAGCGGGGCAACGAGGAGCGCGTTCTCGTCGACGTCCGGCCACAGTGCCTTTGCGACCCGACGCGGCCCGCCGCGGCGGCCTCCCGAGCGGCGCATCAGATCGAGCACGAGCGCCGTGCCGCCGGGCCGCGGGCTCGGCGCAGGAGCACCGTCGGGGTCCGAGGCGACCAGCGCGAGCTCATCGGCCTCGACGTCGAGGCGGTAGATCTGGCAGGCGTCGGCGCGCAGCAACTCGCGCGCCCCGCGCGCGACGACGTCATAGAGGTCCTCTCGCACCGTCACGGCGGCGAGTGCCTGGCTCAGCTGGGCGAGAGTCGTCAGCGCCAGCACCCGCCTGCGAGTGTCGGTGTACAGCTGCGCGTTCTCGATCGCGCCGGCGACCAGCGACGCGGTGTGGACGAGGAAGTTGAGCACGTCGTCGTCGAATTCCCGCGGCGCCTCAGTGTGTAGGACCACGACCCCGTTGACGTCGCCGGCCTTGGCCAGGATCGGCACCGCGACCATCGACTGGAAGTGTTCCTCCTCGAGCTCGGGGAGGAACTTCATCCGCCGATCCGCCATCGCGTTGTCGCGGATGAACTCGGGAGTCTTCGTCCGCGCCACCCAGCCGGCAAGACCCTCGTCGACGCCGAGCTCGAGCTCGCCGACGAAGCGCGAGTAGCGTGGGGAGGCCGCTCGCAGCACCAGCCGGTCGCCCTCGACGAAGTAGATGAAGCAGGCGTGGCATCCGGTCGCGTCGGTCGCGATCTCGACGATCCCGCCGAGCACGCGGTCGAGGTCGAGCGAGGAGGAGACCGTCTGGATGACGGCGTACAGCGTCTCGTTCTCCCGTCGCGCGCGACGTAGGGCGTCGCCACCCTCCTCGACCAGCTGCAGACTCAAGCGGCCTCCTTCTCTGGGGAACCTGCGGGGCCCATCCTAGTCCTGAGCGCCGCCGAGCTTTTATGGCGCGATCCTACACTCGAAGCGGCCGAAATATGTCGTCTTTGCCTATTGCATGGGCGCGCCCGCTACAGATACGTTGCCTAGGTCGGTGGCTCGTGACGCTTGTGACATCCGCGGACTGAGGGGCCACGCCGGGCAAGCGGGGAGGGACAGGCTGTGGACTTCCTAGTCGCGCAGGTCAAGGA
>JBKJXG010000405.1:0-7307 GCA_046716525.1 Solirubrobacterales bacterium | reverse complement strand
GCATGGACCGACTCCGTATGCCTTCACCTTCAAGCAACGCTTCATCGGCCCCGATGCGCCGGCGACGAAGCCAGTTATGGACGACCGCGAGACTTGCCGAGCCGGCTAGCGCTGTTGGACTCAGGCCGCGTGCCGCGCGGCCACTTCGCGCGCCGATTCATCAGCGTGGTAGGAGCTGCGCACGAGCGGCCCCGCCGCGACCGACTCGAAGCCGATCTCATACGCCGCGTCGCGGAGGCGATCGAACTCCTCCGGATGCCAGTAGCGCACCACCGGTAGATGCTTCTCGGTCGGGCGCAGGTACTGGCCGACGGTGAGGATCTGGACCTTGTGCGCGCGCAGGATCTTGAACGTCTCGACCATCTCGTCGAAGTCCTCGCCAAGCCCAACCATGAGCCCGGACTTGGTCACGACACGCTCTCCGCCCATCTCCTTGGCCATCTCGAGCACCCGCGCGGAGCGCAGGAAGTTCGAGCCGCGCCGTGCCTTTGGGTACAACCTCGGGACCGTCTCGACGTTGTGGTTGAAGACGTCGGGGCGCTCGTGGACGACCTTCGCCAGCGGCATCTCCTGGCCGCGGAAATCAGGCGTGAGCAGCTCGACCTTGCACTCTGGCGCCATCATCCTGATCGAGCGCACGACACCGACGAAGGCGCTTGCGCCGTAGTCGGGTAGGTCGTCGCGGTCGACCGACGTGATCACTGCGTGCTTGAGGCCCATTTTCTTCACCTGTGTCGCGACCCGAAGCGGCTCCAGCGGGTCGTTCCAAGTCGGAACCCCCGTCTGCACGTTGCAGAACCCGCAGCGACGGGTGCAGACGTCGCCGAGAATCATGAACGTGGCCGTGCCGCGCTCCCAGCACTCGCCGATGTTGGGGCAGTTGGCCTCCTCGCAGACCGTATGCAGGTTGTCGTCGGCGATCGATTTCTTCAGCTTGCGATACGTGGGGCTGCCCGGAGCCGGCACCTTGAGCCATTTCGGCTTGCGCTCGCGAAAGGGGCGTCCCTCGTAGGTCGCGCCGCCTGGGTTGGCGCGCGAGCGGGTGACGTGGACGCGGTCCGCGACGGGCGTTTGCACCGGCTTCACGTCCTCAACGTTACCGGGGCGGCTGAGGCTCACTTGCGCCATCGCTTTCGTTTCGCGCCGCGCCGGTTTCGGGTGGCCACAGCGGCGCCGATGCCAAGCGCGGCAAGTCCCGCGGCGATCAGGCCGGGATGCGCGCGCAGCCGCCCGAATTCGCCCTCGACGCGCGGCCACAGCTCGTCGTCGAGCAGCTGCGCGGCAGCGTCGGGAGTCGCGGGGATCTCGTCCACCGGGATCGGTGCGCCGAACGACACGCGAACCGTCGTCGGGCGTGGAACGCCGTGAAAGAAGAGCTTCTCGGTGCCGGTGATCGCCGCCGGGATCAGCGGCGCGCCGGTCTCCAGCGCGAGGCGTACGGCGCCGCGCTTGGGTTCGCCCAACCCCTCGGGGTCGCGCACCCGCGTGCCCTCGGGAAACAGCGACAGCAGCCCGCCCTGCTCGAGGATCTCGCGCGCCGTTTCGAGCGCGTCGGCGTCGGAGGCACCGCGGCGAACGGGAAACGCTCCGAGGCGGACGAACGTCTTGCCCATACGTCCTTCGAACAGCTCCGACTTGCCCATGAAGCGCACGTGGCGCTTGGTTGCCGCCGCGAGAAAGAAGCTGTCGTAGAAGCTCTTGTGGTTGGGCGTGATGATCGCCGGCCCCTCGTCGGGGATGTGCTCGGCGCCGGTGATCCGCAGACCCCACCACAACCGCATGAACGGAACCACGCCGCCGCGCACGACGAAGTAGATCGGTCGTGAGACGCCTTCGTCGCGGGCGATGCGATGAGCGTCGTCGTTACTCAGCGGCATTTTGCGCTGCGACCGTGTCGGGCGCTCAGATCGGAGCGAGAGCGCCGACAACCAGTGGCGAGGCTTCGGGGACGAGCCTGGCGAGATCGGTGGCGCTGAGCTCGGTCGGCTCCCATTCGCAGCTCTGGGCGAGGCGCACCGCCACCGCACTCGCAAACGCGTCGAGATCCTGTTCGGCGCCGCGCTCGCGGGCGACCGATGTCATCTGACAGGCCTCGATCCCGCACGGCAGCACCCACTCGAACGGCTGCAGGTCGTTGTTGACGTTGATCGCAAGCCCATGAGTCGTGATGGACTGGCGTACGCGAAGGCCGATCGAGCCGATTTTGCGTGCGTCGCCCTGCGGAGGAGGCTCCTCGCCGACCCAGACACCAGTCAGTCCCTCGATCAAACCCGCGTCGACGCCGAAATCGCCGAGTGCGGCGATCATCGCCCTTTCTATCCGCATGACGAACTCGCGGACGCCGAAGCCGAGCCCGGCGAGGTCGACGATCGGATATGCGACGATCTGTCCCGGGCCGGGGTAGGGGAGGCGGCCGCCGCGATCGGTCTCGGCGATCTCGAAACCCTGCATGCGGTACCACTGCTCCCCCATCGGCAGCTCGTCGGCGCTCGTGCGCCGGCCCTTCGTGTAGACGGGCGGATGCTCGAGCAAGAGCACCAGATCCCCGACGGTTCCTTCTCGTCGAGCGCTTGCGAGGGCCCGTTGGGCGAGCAAGGCGCTTTCGTAGCCGACTTGGCCGGCCCGCACGACACTGAGCTCGTTCATGAACCTAGTTTCGCACGGCGCAATCGAGACGCTCGCGAGCGAGCTCGGTTGCGGCCTCAAGCGGTGTCATCGAGCGCGTTTCGGAGGTGATCAGCACCTCGCGCATCGTCTGCTCGATGTCCATCGCCATCTCCAGCGCCCGGTCCTCGTCGTAGCCGCGGACTTCGCGGTAGACATTGATCAGGCCGCCTGCGTTGGCGATGAAGTCAGGCGCATAGAGCACGTCGCGCTCGGCCAGACGTTGGGCAAGATGGTCGTCGGTGAGCTGATTGTTGGCCGCACCGCAGACGATCTGCGTCCGCAGGCGCTCGACGCTTGCCTCTCCGATCGCGCCGCCGAGCGCGCACGGCGCCAGCAGATCGCACTCGACCCTTGTCGCGGCCGCCGGTTCGACCCAGCGCGCCCCGAGACGCTCGGCGAGCTCGCGTTTTTGGGGATCGGTGTCGGAGACGACGAGTCGAGCGCCCGCGGCGCGCATGCGCATGGCCAGACGTGACCCGACGTGTCCGAGGCCGATCACCACGACTCCCATCCCGAGCAGCTCGCGCGTTCCGAAGCGCGCCTCGATGCAGGCGCGCATCGCCGCCTCGACTCCGATCGCGGTGAACGGACTCGGGTCCCCGGCGCCACCGCCGGCCTGCGGCAGGCCGGTGACGTGATCGGTGCGCTCGGCAACCACGGCCATGTCGTGTGCGTCGATGCCAACATCCTCGGCGGTGATGTAGCGCCCGCCCAGCGACTCGACGAGGTCGCCGAAGTCGAGCAGGATCTCGCGGCGCAGATCCAGGCTCAGCATCGCGGCGGGAGCGGGAGAGCAGATCACGCCCTTGCCGCCGCCGAGGTCGAGACCGGCCGCGGCGGCCTTCATCGTCATTCCCGAGGCGAGGCGCAGGACGTCGGCGATGCCGTCCTCATCGCGGCCGTAATGCCACAGGCGCAGCCCTCCGAGCGCGGGACCGAGTGCGGTCGAGTGGACCGCGACCGCCATTGTCGCCCCGCTTCGCTTGCCGCTGCGTACCACCAGCTCCTCGTGCTCGAAGGCGGCCGGGCTCACAGTTCGCCGCCCGCCTCGAGATCGCGCTTGACCGCGCCGAGGAAGCGCGCGGCTACCGCTCCATCGAGAGCGCGATGGTCCCACGACATGCACAGGTAGGTCATCGGCCGGATCGCGATCGAGTCGGTTCCGTCCTCGGCCGTGATCACCACCGGCCGCTTGACGATCGCCTCGAGATCGAGAATCGCAACCTGCGGCTGGTTGATGATCGGAGTCGCGAGCACCGCGCCGAACTGGCCCGGGTTGGTGATCGTGAACGTGCCGCCTTGGACGTCGTCGGGCGTGAGCTTCTTCGCGCGTGCTCTCGCGGCGACGTCGGCGATCTCAGCCGCCAGTCCCTCGACGCTGAGGCGCTGTGCCTTCGGGATCACCGGCACGATCAGGCCGGCGTCTAGCGCCACCGCGATGCCGAGGTTGACATCGTCGTGGTGGACGATCTCCTCGCCGTCCACGGACGAGTTCAACACCGGGTGCTCCGCCAGCGCGCCCACGGTCGCCTTGGCGACGAACGAGAGGTAGGTGAGCGGGACTCCGCGCCGAGCCATCACCGGCTTCAGCTCAGCGCGGCGGGCCGCCACCCGCGACATGTCGACCTCGACGATCGTTGTGCAATGCGCCGCCGTCCGGCGACTTTCGACCATGTGCTTGGCGATAGCCGAGCGCATCGGCGACATCACCTCGCGTTGCTCGCCCGTTACCTCCTCCGTCTTCTCGACCGGCTCACGCTCAGTCTGCTCGACCGGCTCAGGCTCAGTCTTCTCGACCGGCTCAGGCTCATCCGGGCGGTACGGCGAATCGGAATGCAGCACCGGAGCGGCCTCGGCCTCACCGTTGCCATTGGACGGGGCGGATTCGAGAAAAGCGAGCACATCCTTCTTGCGCACTCGCCCACCGATGCCCGTTCCCTCGACCTCTTTGACATCGATGCCGTGCTTGTCAGCCATACGGGCGACAACCGGAGAGATGAACGTGGACCGATCGGGTCCCTCGGCGGAGGGTGCGTCGGGTGCGTCGGGTTCTGAGGTCTCCGATCCGGATTCGTCAGGGTCGGTCGCCGGCGCGTGCGAGCCGGCGGGCGCGATCTCGGCGATCACCGATCCAACCTCGACACTTTCACCGGGCTCCGCCAGCAGCCGAGAAACAACGCCCGATGCCGGACACGGAATCTCCACATCGACCTTGTCGGTTGTCACATCAGCGAGAGTTTCGTCGGCCTCGATCGAGTCACCGACACCCTTGCGCCATTCCACGATCGTTCCCTCGGAGACCGAGATCCCCATCTTCGGCATCTGAACTTCCACTGTCTCAGTAGCTGAGGAGCTCACGGCAGGCCTCCTTCATCTGCTCGAGCTGTGGCAGCACGGCCTGCTCCAGCGGGGGACTGAACGGGATCGGTACGTCGGGCGCGGTCAGGCGCCGGACCGGTGCGTCGAGGTCCTCGAAGGCCTCGGCGGCGATCAGCGCCGCGACCTCGGCCCCGACACCACACGATTGCGTCGCTTCGTGGGCGACGAGCACCTTGCCGGTCTTGCGCGCGCTTGCCAGCACCGCATCGGTGTCGAGCGGGCAGAGCGAACGCAGGTCGATGACCTCGATGCTCTCGTCTAGGTCAGTTGCCGCATCGAGCGCCAGGTGTACGGCAGAGCCGTAGGCGATAACCGTCATCTCCTCGCCCTCGCGAGCGATTCGCGCCTTGCCGATCTCGATCTCGTGGGAGCCTTCGGGCACCTCGCCCTTGATGTAGCGATAGAGGCCCTTGTGCTCGAGAAAGCAAACCGGGTTCGGGTCGCGGATAGCCGCCGTCAACAGCCCCTTGGCGTCTTCGGCCGTGGCCGGGGCGACGACCTTGAGGCCGGGCGCCTGTAGGAACCAGGCCTCGGGGTTCTGCGAGTGAAAAGGTCCACCCGAAAAGCCACCGCCCGAGGGCAGGCGTACCACCATCGGAACCGCCAGGCCCTGGCGGTAGTGGAGCTTGGCGGCAACGTTGACGAGCTGGTCGAAGCCGCACGAGATGAAGTCGGCGAACTGCATCTCACATACCGGGCGCAGACCCTCGACCGCCGCACCAACGGCGGTGCCGATGATCGCATTCTCGGCCAGTGGCGCATCGAGCACGCGCTCGGCGCCGAACTCCTCGACGAAGCCATCGGTGACCTTGAAAGCGCCGCCGAAGTGGCCGATGTCCTGGCCCATGCAGAACACCGTCTCGTCGCGGCGCATCTCTTCGCGCAGGGCATCGGAGATGGCCTCGAGATAGGTGAGAACACGTGACGTTCCGCCCGCCTCCTCGGCTGCGCCTGCGGGGACGGCCGGGTCACCTGAAGGGATGAGGTCTTGCGTTGGGCCGCTCATGCTGCTGCCCTGCCCTCGGCGGCGCCCCAATGCGACCACGGCGCGTGTCCGTCGCCAAGCGGGGTGAACTCCTCGGCGAAGACGCCTTCGCTGGCGGTCGCTGGGTCGGGCATGGGCGACTCGAGCGCCTTGCGCGCGGCCTCGTCGACTTCGGTCTTGGCGTCGGTGCGTATCGACTCCACCTCATCGGCCGAGAAGCCGTGCTCGGCGACCAAACGGTCGCCGTAGAGCTCGATCGGGTCGCGTTGGGACCACTCCTCCCGCACCGAGTCAGGTACGTAGCTCATGTTGTCGTGGGCGCCATGGCCGTGCATGCGCATCGTCCGGCATTCGATCAGCGTTGGCCCACCGCCGTTGCGGGCGCGATCGACAGCTACACGCGAGGCCTCGAACACCGCTTCGACGTCGTTGCCATCGACGAGCACGCCGGGAAAGCCGTATGTCGCAGCACGCTTGACCGGATCGACCGCGAACTCGAGCTCGTTGGGGGTTGAGTAGGCAAAGCCGTTGTTCTCGAGCATGAAAACCACCGGCAGCTCGTGGACGCCGGCGAAGTTCATCGCCTCGTGCCACTGGCCGTTTGCCGTCGAGCCCTCTCCGAAGTAGGTCATCGCCACCCGCGGCTCTGCTCGCAGCTTGAAGGCGAGCGCCAACCCGGTTGCGACAAGTGCCATGTCGGGCAGCATCGAGACCATGCCGACGCAGCCAAGCTCCTTGTCGCCGAAGTGCAGGTTGCCATCCTTGCCGCCCGTAAGGCCGCCGCTTCGGCCCATGTAGTTGGCGAGGTAGCGGTCTGGAGTGACGCCGCGAACGAAATGCGCTCCGAGGTCGCGATGCAGGATGCACATCCGGTCCTGCGGACCGAGCACGAACGAGGAGCCGACCGAGATCGCCTCCTGGCCGCAGCCGTCGTAGAAGCTGCCGGGGATCTTGCCCTGGCGATACAGCGTGATCCCGCGCTCTTCGGCGGCGCGCATCAGCGCCATGTAGTGCAGCAGGGCGGTGCGGTCGGCCCGTGTCAGGTGATCGTCGCGTCGGCGATCGCGGAACTCATCGCGCAAGAAATCGCTCGCGACAGCGCCATTGGCTGGCTTCATCTCTTCCGTCCTTCGCGTCTGGCCGGCCCCTTCGGGATCTCCTCGGGACCTGAACCGTGTTTCGCCGCTTCAGGATCTCCTCCGCGGCGCCTACGGACGACGGCAACTCGGGGTTCCTCCCTTGCTGCCTATGTCTGCGACCACTCAAGTTATTGGCT
>JBKJXG010000404.1:0-5685 GCA_046716525.1 Solirubrobacterales bacterium | reverse complement strand
CGAAGAGGCCGGAGTCGGCGATGCCGCCGACGGCGCCGGCCGTGCGCGCGGCCGCGACCGCGACGTTGCCGCTGACCGGCGTCGGGGCGCTTCGCCGACCCGCCGTTTTCGGACGCTGTACTGGCGCGCGTCGCGGTGTCGGCTTGCGGGCGGGCGCTCGCGGCGACGCCGGCTTGCGAGCAGGCGCTCGCCGTGCCGTCGCTGTGCGTGTGCGTGGTCGTGTTGCCGTTGCGCTCGGAGCCATGATCTCTACCTGGGCGGGTTTTCGTCGGTTATGCGGGGGATTCCTGCGCCGGCTCGCTTTCGCGCAGCTCGCAGACGCGCCGAAGACGAGCGCGGATTGCGTTCGATCTCGTCCTCCGATGGCTTCACCGCGCGCCTCGAGATCAGCTCAGCCTCCGCCTCACCACCGCAGACGCAGACCGGAAGCTCGGGCGGGCAGGTGCATTCGCGAGCGAGCTCGGTGAGAAAGCGCTTGACGCGACGATCCTCAAGCGAGTGAAACGCGATTGCGGCGAAGCGCCCACCCGTGGCGAGCAGCGACCACGCTCTCGGCAGAGCACGGTCGATCGCGGCGAGTTCGCCGTTGACCGCGATCCGTATCGCCTGGAACGTCCGCTTGGCGGGATGGCCACGACCGAAGCGGTAGGCCGGTGGCACGGCTGCTCGAACCGCATCGACGAGCTCCGAAGTCGTTTCCAGCGGCCGGCGGCGGATGATCGTGGCCGCGATCGAGCGCGCGTGGCGTTCCTCACCGAGCTCGCGCAGGATCGTCGCCAGCCGGCTCTGGGGCCACTCGTTGACAACCTCGAGCGCGGAGAGCTGTTGCGAGCTGTCCATGCGCATGTCGAGCGGCGCGTCGTAGGAGTAGGAGAAGCCCCGCTCCCAGGCGTCGAGCTGCATCGACGACATGCCGAGGTCCATGAAGATGACATCCGGGCTCAGGCCTTCGATGGCCAACCGATCGAGCCCGTCTGCAAAATCGGCGGCAACGAAGCGGCTTGCGCTGCCGAGCTCAGCTTCGATTTCGGCGTAGCGCTCAGCGGCGACGGGATCGCGGTCGATCGCGATCAGCGTGCCGGTAGGACCGATGCGCTCAGCGACCAGACGGGCGTGACCGCCGCCGCCGAACGTGCAGTCGACCACCGTGTCGCCTGGGCCGGGCTCGGTCAAGGCGATCAGCTCGCTGGCGAGAACGGGAATGTGTTCGATCGGCATGTAGGTGAGTGTGGCCATCTGCGCCTGAGTCATGGCTGCGGACCAGCGGCGAGCTTCTCCGCCATCAGCCCTGCCTGCTGGTCGATGTCTGCGTAATGCTCGCTCCATGTCTTCGGGTTCCAGACCTCGGCATGGTCGCCGGCGCCGACCACCAGGCATGGCCCGGCAAGACCGGCATGTTCGATCAGGTGCCTGGCGATGCGCATACGCCCGGCCGAGTCGAGCGCTTCGTCTTGGGCCGAGGCGTTGAAGCGGCGATTCATCATCCGCCCGTCCTTGCCCAAGGGGTTGAGATCCCCGAGAAAGCGCTGGCTGAAGTCTTCATAACCCTGCGGCGAATAGACCTCGACGCAGGGGTCGAGGCCCGCGACGAGAACGATCCCCTCGGAGAGTTGCCCGCGCCATCGAGCCGGGACGGTGAGGCGATCCTTGGAATCGAGGCTGTGCTCGTACTGGCTGCGAAAGGCCATGTCGAAGGTCGAGTCGAGGGTTGAGGCTTGAGGCAAGGTCTGGACCGGAGTGGCGAGGTGGGAGGAGACTCACCACTCCGGTCCTTGGGTCAACTCGTTCGGCCACGCTAACCCACTTTCACCCACTTTGCAACACCAAGTTGCTTTTTGGCCATTTCCGGGGTTCTCTTTGCAATCGGGCTTGCATGTAGGCTGCTCGCGATGAGCCAGCCGCCGCCGGGCCAGCCGCAGCAATCCGAGCAGGCTGGGCTGGTCCCCGACGACGCCGACGACACCCGCGGCCGGCACTTCAACCGGCTCATGTTCGGCCCGATCACCCTGGCGCTGACGTTCCTTGTCGCGACTATCGCCCTGGTCGCCGTTGGGACTCAAGCCGGGTTCGCCATCGGCGCTGCCGCGGCGGCGGGCGTCGTCGTCATCGCCGTGCTCTGCGTCTTCGCCCTCGCCAACTCCGCCGCGCACGAGGATTTCTTCAACGCCTACGCCACCGGCCGCGGCCTGGCCAGAATCGACGGCAAGACCAACCTGCCGCCGCTCACGCCGCTACTTCGCAAGGGCGACCATCGCTATGCGGAGCAGCGCTTCAACGGCGTGCTGCCGGGCGGCCTCAACGGCAGTCTCTGCCTCTACACGATCGAGGAGTAAAGCCGCGACTCCGACGGCAACAAGCAGACCACTTACGTCAAGTACACCCTGGTGATCACCGACCTCCCTGACACCGCCCAGCTCATCCACGAGCTGTTCTGCCAGCGGCGCTTCGGCTTTCGCTTCCTCGACGGTGCCGAGGACGCGTTTCGCAAGCGCCAGCGTGTGCAGCACGAGTCCGAGGCGGTCGACAAGCAGTTCGAGGTCTTCATCGGCGAGCGCGACGACATGAACATGGCGCGCCAGATCCTCTCCCCCACGTTCTTGGTCTGGCTCGACAGCCATTCGCCCGAGGCGTTCGCCTTCGAGCTCATTGCCGGTTCGCTGGTCACAAACATCAAGGGCCACAAGAAGAGCTCGGCCGAGCTCGACATCCTCTGCACCGCCTCTGCGGCCGTCGCGCGGCGGATGCAGGAAGAGGCGATCGAGCTGCGAGACCGGCCGGCCTCTTTCTCGGAGGCGCCGCCCTCCTAGTCGCGGCTGCGCCCTAGCTCGCGAGCCACTCGTCGACCGGCACCCGGTCCCCCAGCGCCGAGAGGTCCCCCTGCGCGCGCATCAGCTCGGCGGCCTTCGCCATCGCCCCGATCGCGACCCAGGCGAGTCCGCCGCCGACGCTGACCCGGCGCCCACCGGCCGCGGCGATCTCGAGCACGGAGAGCCCCGCGTGGGCGAGCACGTTGACTGGCTTCGACACTGCTTCGCAGACGCTGCGGATCTCGTCGGTACTGCGAAGCCCGGGCGCGAACAGAACGTCGGCGCCGGCATGCTCGTAGGCCTGCAGGCGGGCGATCGTGTCATCGAGGTCGGGTCGGCCGCGAACATGATTCTCGGCCCGGCCGGTCAGCGTGAAGTGGAAGTCGAGGCGATCGGCGGCCTCCCGTGCCGCCGCGATGCGGTCCGTTGCGAGATCGAGCTCGTAGATCTCGCCGGCGGGGTCGAAGTCCTCGATCGAGCCGCCGACCGCTCCCGCCTCGGCCGCTCGCGTGACCGCTCGAGCGGCGTGGTCGGGGTCGCGCCCGAAGCCGTTCTCGAGATCGACCGACAGCGGCAGCTCGGTGGCGGCGGCGAGCGCTTCGACGTGGCTGATCAGTTCGTCGAGGGTGACCTCGCCGTCGTGGCGGCCGAGCGTGAAGGCGAACGCCGAGCTCGTCGTCGCAAGCGCCTCGAAGCCGAGCGCGGCAAAGACCTTCGCCGAGCCGGCGTCCCAAGGATTGGGAATGATGAACGTACCGCCCTCGTGCAGGGCGCGGAACGCATCGGCCTTGTCAGCCTGACTGGTGCGCATCTTCGGGCCCGCACACTAATCTGATTGGCATGTGTAGAAACATCCGCACCCTTCACAATTTCGACCCGCCCGCGACCGACGAGGAGATCGAGGCCTCCGCTCTGCAGTACGTGCGCAAGGTCGGCGGCTCGACCAAGCCGTCACAGGCCAACGCCGAGGCGTTCGACCGTGCCGTCGCGCAGGTCACTGAGGTGACGCGGCAGCTGCTCGACGAGCTCGTCACCTCGGCGCCGCCGAAGGATCGCGAAGTCGAAGCCGCCAAGCGCAAGGCCTTGGCGGCCAAGCGTTACGCCGCAGCGGCCTAGCGTTCAGGCGAAGGTTCGATCAGAACGGCAGCGGGCCCGCTGCCAGCGATGCGACGACCCAGTCGCCGCCGGCGTCACGCAGCGCATCCGCGTCGTACTCACCGGTGGCGGTGCTGAGCACTTTGAGTCCGGCGCCGTGTCCCGCTTCGATGTCGAGCGGCGTATCGCCGACCGCGATCGAAGCCTCGCGGTTCAGGCTGCCGCCCGAGACGAGATCGGCCCGATCGAGAGCCTTGCGACAGACGTCGACGCGCGAGGTGGCGTCGGAGCCGTAGCCGCCGAAGCTGAACCAGTGGTTGAGCTTCGCGCGCCCGAGCTTGACGTGAGCGGCGATCTCGGTGTTGCCGGTGATCAAGCCGACCAGCCTTCGCTCATCGGATAGCCGCTCGAGGGTCTCGACGACGCCCGGCATGACGCGATAGCCGGGCGAGCTCTCGACCTCCTCGGGCAGATGGCGGTGGCGCGCCGCCATCAACGCCTCCATCTCGCCGCCACTCGGCTCACGGCCGATCGCGCCCCGGAAGCTCACGAGGCCGACCTGCGGGTCGGGCACGCCCTTGCCGGTGTAGTCGCCGACATCCACCTCGACCCCCTGGAGCTCGGCGAAGGCGCGCTTCCAGGCGCGATCGCTGGCGCCGCCGGTCGTGATCAGGGTGCCATCGATGTCGAAGAGGATCGCGGCTACGGCCTCAGCCATGGCGATTGGCGCGATAGCGGCGGATCAGGGCGCGGGTCGAGCTGTCATGGCTGAGAGCGGGCTCGTCGTCAGCCTGAAGCTCGGGCACTATCCGCTTCGCCAGCACCTTGCCGAGCTCGACCCCCCACTGATCGAAGCTGTCGATCCCCCAGATCGTTCCCTGGGTGAAGACGCTGTGCTCGTACAGGGCGACGAGGCTGCCGAGCGTTCGCGGATCGAGTCGCTGGGCGAGGATCGTGTTCGTCGGGCGGTTGCCCTCGAACACGCGCTGGGGCTCGTCGGAGTCGCTGCCGAAGGCCAGCGCTTCGGCTTGGGCGAAGACGTTTGCCAGCAGCAGGTCGTGGTGGTCGCCGAGCGGGTTCATCGACTCGTGAAAGCCGATCAGATCGCAGGGAATCAGCTTCGTTCCCTGATGGATCAGCTGATAGAAGGAATGCTGGCCGTTGGTTCCGGGCTCGCCCCAATAGACCGCCCCGGTCTCGTAGTCGACATGCTCGCCGTCGACGGTCACGTGCTTGCCGTTGGACTCCATCGTCAGCTGCTGCAGGTATGCGGGGAAACGCTTCAGGTACTGCTCGTAGGGCAATACGGCGACCGTCTGCGCGCCGAAGAAGTCTCCGTACCAAACACCCAGCAGGCCGAGCAGTGCCGGCAGGTTCTGCCGCGTCGGGGCCTCGAGGAAATGCTCGTCGATCACGTGGAAGCCCGCCAGCATCTCGGCGAATGCCTCGGCGCCGATCGCGACCATGGTCGAGAGCCCGATCGCCGACCCCATCGAGTAACGACCGCCGACCCAGTCCCAGAAGCCGAACATGTTCTCGGTGTCGATGCCGAACTCCGCGACGCCTTCGGCGTTGGTCGAGACGGCGACGAAGTGCTTGGCGACGGAGCGCTCGTCGCCTCCGAGTCCGGCCAGCGACCATTCCCGCGCGGTGCGCGCGTTGGTCATCGTCTCCAGCGTCGTGAACGTCTTCGAGGCGACGATGAACAGGGTCTCGGCCGGGTCGAGATCGCGGGTCGCCTCGGCGAAATCGGTGCCGTCGACGTTGGAGACGAAGCGAAACG
>JBKJXG010000403.1:0-3652 GCA_046716525.1 Solirubrobacterales bacterium | reverse complement strand
ACCGCCGAACAGCGCTCCGCCTCGGATTCTGGTCGGCGGCTCGGCGCCCATGACGATCATCTCGACGCCGCGCTGGCGCGCCGCCTCGACGATGCCGGCGCCAACACTTCTCGCCCGCACGACCGAGGTCAGCACCTCGACCGTGTCGTACTCCTCGCCCACCTGCTGGGCGCGCTCGAGCGCCGCATTCGCCTTGGAAGCCCGGTCTTGGGGCGGCGGTGAGTCGAGCGGCACCGTCATGGGCAGGTCGATGACGTAGACGACCTCGAGCCGCGGCGACGCCTCCCCCTTCATGTCGGCCGCATCTGCCAGGCGTCCAGCCGTGCCGACGATGTCGTCGTCGAGCTTCGAGCCGAACACGGGTACGAGGATGTCGCCGTACTCGACCGAGGGGATGTCCTTGACGAGTGCCTCGGCCGGAACCTCAATCCGCCGCGTCAGGGTAGTTCCCTCGACCCCCTTGCGGTAGATCACGTAGCCGACCAGCCCGAACAGCATCCAGCCCCCTCCCACCGCCGTCGCCGCGCCGTTGAAGACGACCACACTGAGCCACGCGAGCGCGGTGAGCACGGCTGCGACCACCGTCGGCACGGGCACCTTGGCTCCGCGAAAGTCGACGTCGAAGGGAACGCGAAACGGCCGTGGCCGGTCGGGCTCTGTGATTCGCAGCTTGATAATCGAGGCGTGGGCGATCGTGAAGGCGATCGTCGCCCCGAAGGCAAACAGCCCTCCGAGCAGCTCGACGTCGGTCGGAGCGACGAGCACGAAGGCCAGCATCGAGGCCAGCAGGATTGCCACGTGCGGCGTCTGCCAGCGGCGGTTGAGCTTTCCGAGCCAGCTCGGGATCTGACGATTCGTCGCCAGCACGTAGACGTGGCGCGAAAGCCCGAGCATCGCCGTGTTGGCGGCCCAGATCAGCGCCACCGGCACGACCAAGACCACGGCGAACTGCATCACGTCAGCGACCCACTGCGGCTCGAAGCTCTGCACCACACCCAGCACCGGGTTCTCGATGAACGTCGTCCCAAGCGCGGTCTCCGTGCCTCCGGGCCCCGACACCAGCGGCAGCGCCATCAACGAGACGGCGGCGACGCCGAAGTAGATCAGCGGCACGAGCGCCGCCGCCACAATCACCAGCTTGCGCAGATCGCGCGGGGCGCCGCGAACGTCGGGGGCGAGCTGCGCGGCGGCTTCGATCCCGGCAAACGCCACAGTCGCGATCACCCCCGCGTAGATGAGATCGTCCAGGCTCGGATTGCCAACGGGGTCGAACGGGTCGAGGTCGCTGGTCAGCACGTCGAGGTCGAAGGAGGTCACGAGTCCGACCACGATCACCGCCAACAGCAGCATGACCCCGGCCAGGGCCACGATGATCACGCTGCGGCGTCGTCGCGTTCCAGTGATCGCCGCGATCGTCAGCGCCGCCGTCAGCGCGATCACGAGCCCGGCAACGACGAGCTCGCCGCCGGCATCGTTGCACCCGGACCAGATCGGCGTCAGGTAATGCGGCACCGAGATCGCCGCCAGCGCGATCACGATCATGTAGTCGATCAAGATCGCCCAGCCGGCGATGAAGCTGATCAGCTCGTTCTTGAAGGCATGCCGGGCGAAGGTCGCCGAGCCGCCGCGCTCGGGCACCATCGCCTCGCCCTCGACGTAGGTGAGCGTGTTCAGCAGGAAGATCAAGCCAACGCCGAGAAAGACGACCGGGGTCAGCCCGAGGCCGCGGTCGGCGACCAGGCCGAGCGAGAAATACAGCGAGAACCCGACCGCGGAGAAGGCCACCGCGAACAGCACGGGAACCCCAAGCCACCGGTTGGCCAGCGGCGACCGGTCCCGTTCGGATCCCAGCGCATCGATCACCGGTGCTCGCTTGCTCCTCGCAGCGACAGATACAGCCGTCCGGCTCCGAGCCCGGTGAAGATCAACCCGATCCAAAAGCCGAACGCCGTCACGCCGGCGCCCTTGGCGAGCGTCACGGCGACGATCGTGATCCCGAAGCCGATTATGACCACGGCAAACACCCGCGTCACCCCGCGATAGACCTCGTCGGGCGCGGGCCTGCTCATCGCAGCGGCAGCGCCTCGACGCTGGAGCCGTCGGCGTGCTCGGCCGGATGGGCGGAGACGATCACGCGACAAGGCCGTTTCGCCAGCACCATCTGCAGCGCCTTGCCGTAAAGCGGCGCGCCGTCGCGGTAGCGCAGGGGCATCACGATCGCGGCAGCGTTGATCTCCCTGGCCTCATCGACGATCGTCTGCCCGGCCTGACCCATGCGCACATGCTCTACGTGACCGCTGACGCGCTGGCCGCAGATCAGCTTCGCCTGCTCGATCTTCGTTTGGGCGCTGCGTTCCTGCTCGTCGAGAGGCGCATCGAGCGGCAGGTTGGCCGGAACGGTGACAAGCGCGAGAACGTGGATCGGGCGCCGGCGCCGCGCCGCCAGCGACCTCGCCGTGACCACGGCCTCGGCGTCAAAAGGGTCGTCCTCGTCGAAGGCGACGAGCACGCTCTTGTACTCCACCTCCTCCACGCCCAGCGGCGTCAGCGACTCCACCTTCACGGTCTCGGTCAGCGGCAGTCCGCTGAAGCGGCGATAACCGATGTAGAGCAACGTGCCCGCGATCATCCAGCCACCGCCAGTGATCAGGACGATCGGGTCGAGCACCATCGCGACCAGAAAGGCGCCGAACGTCCCGAGGCCGCCGGCAACCGCCATCAGCGGCACCTGCGTCCCACGCACGCTGAAGTTGCCCGGCACCTTCCACATCGGCGTACCGTCCGCCGACCGCGGGCGCCCGGCCAGCGGCCGCAGCTTTCGCAAGCGGATGACCGAGATGTGCGCGACGGTGAACGAGAGCGTCGCGCCGAAGGCATAGATCGTGCCGAGGAAAGTGGTCTGCCCCGGCGCCATCACCAATATCGCGACGCCTGAGAACACGATGATGGCGACGTAAGGGGTCTTGAAGCGCGGGTGGATCTGGCGCAAGAAGCTGGGGAGCTGGCGGTGCTGTCCCATCGAGAAGGTCAGCCGCGAGAGGCCGATCAGCCCCGCATTCGTCGCGATCAGAAGGATCACCGCGGCGAGAATGCCGACGTAGACCTCGAGCACCTCGGTGAGCGCGGCACTGAGGCCGATGTTCTCGACGATGCCGAGCACCGGATCGTCGGCGAAGGTAGTCGCGAGCTCGGTCGTGAACTCGCCGTTCGCCCCCTCGACCACGGGCATCGCCGAAAGCGCGATCGCCGGCAACAGGGCATAGAGGCCGACCACGGCCAGGACCACGTACAGAGTTCCGCGGGGGATCGTGCGCGACGGGTCGCGCGCCTCCTCGGCCATGTTGGAGATCGTCTCGATCCCGGTGTAGGCGACCATGCCGACCGCGATACCGAGCGCGAAATCACTCCACGAGGGCACCGAGCCGAGATCGATCTGAGTGACGAGCAGGTCGGCGTTGAAGACGAGCGCGAGCCCGATGATCACGAGCACGATCTGGGTCAGCAGGTCAGCGACCGCGAGCACGAGGTTCAGCCTCGCCGACTCCTCCGTGCCCTTGATGTTGAGCAGGGCGAGCGCGACGCCCAAGCCGAAGCCGAAGATGACGTCGGCTGGGCCGTCGCGCAAATGAACCCAGAAGACGCCGAGGTAAAG
>JBKJXG010000402.1:0-9927 GCA_046716525.1 Solirubrobacterales bacterium | reverse complement strand
GTCAGCCGTTCGACGGCATCCACGCGACCTCCCGCTCTCGTACGTGCGCCCGCAGCTCGGCCATCAGGCGGTCGTTGGCCGCCGATCGAAGCATCGATCCGCTTCGCAGGCGGTACTTCAACAGGCTCTCTGGGATCACGAAACCGATCTCGCCGGCCGCGGTCAGCTCGCGGTACAGCAGCCAGTCCTCGTAGCCGGTCAGGTCCGGGCTGTAGCGCAATCCGCGCTCGAACACCCGGCGCCGGAAGACGGCCATCGCCGAGCCGGCCAGATTCTCGCGCTCGAGCCAGCCGACCTGATTGCCGAGCGGCCGGTAACCGTTGGGTGCCAGCGGTCGTCCATCCTCGGTCATGTATTCGCTCCAGGCGGTGACATAGGCGAGCTCGGGTCGCTGCTCGAGCACGGCGACCGCGCGCTCGACGAACGACGGCATCAGGACATCGTCAGGGTCCACCGGCAAGACGTACTCCCCGCGGCTCAGCGCGAGACCGAGGTTTCGCGCCTGGCCGAGCCCGGAGTTGATCTGAGTCGCGAGCGAGAACCGATACCGGTCGGCGAGCGTCGTCAGCACCGAGTCCTGCTCCCGCATCGAGCCGTCGTTGACGATGATCGTCTCGATCCGATCGTGGGTTTGGACCGCGATCGAGGCGAGCGTGTCCTCGACGAACCGCTCCATGTGGAAGTACGGGATCACGATCGACACCAGAGGCGCATCCGGCTGCGGGCCGTTGGCGCGAGCGGGCCGCCGGCCCGCGACCGCGCGCTCGCCGGCCCGGCCGAGGAGGTCGGCGTAACGCTCTCGCACCGGGCCGGGGTCGGCGAGTCGCGCGAACTTCTCGCGCGGGGCCTGAGTTCGAAGCAGATCGCCGAGCTCGTCGCGGGAATCGATCAATCGCTCCATGTGCGAGGCGAGCCCATCGGCACTGGTGTCGCTGAGCAGCCAGCCGTCGCGGCCGGACTCGATCATCCCCAGGTGCCCGCCGACGGGCGTGGCCAGGACCGGCCGGTTCTGCTCGAACGCCTCGAGCACGGTGTTCGGCCAGCATTCCCAGAGTGACGGGGAGATGCAGACGTGGGCATCGCCGTAGAGAGCCAGGACCTCGTCGCGAGGTATCCGCGGGAGCAGCCTGATCCGCGAATCCCCGGCGATCATCAGCTCGAGCTGAGCCCGCATCGAGCGTCCCAGCGGCGCCGTTGGCGTGTCGCCTCCGACCACGGTCAAGCTCCAGTTCTCGCCCGGGATCGACGTTGCCGCGCGAATCAGGTTCTGGACGCCCTTGCGGCGCTCGAGCCTGCCGACGTAGAGAAACCTGAGCGGGCCTCCGAGGTCGGGTGGAGCGCTCGGATCAGCGCCCGGGGAGACTGTGTGGGGAATCTGGACCGGCGCACAGACACCAGCCTCCCCATAGAAGGCTCGATAGGCGTCGAGGACGCCCCCACCTGGCCACAAAAAACAATCGGAGTGGCGAAGCGCGAAGCGTTCGATCTCCGAGACGTGGCGGGTCTCGCGATCGTCGGGCAGATGACCGTCGAGCACTGCGCACATCTCAGCTGTGGTGTAGGCGCGGATGCAGACGAGCGTGTTGCGCAGCCGTCGGTCGAGAGTCTGCTTGGCCTGCGCCGTCACACATCCCTCGCCGAGGTAGTCGGGGAACTCGGCCAGGTCCGGGCCGCCATCGGGATACAGGCGCACCAATGCTTCGTATGCCCTTGCACTCCAAAGGTGCAGCGGGCCGTACCAGCCGGCCGCGTCCTCGAGGCTCGGCTCGGAGACGAACTCGAACCTGACGCCGCCAGGAAGCCGAGCATCGGCGGCGGCGAGCAACTCGTGGTACCGGGCCTCGTGGGTATCGGTCGTGATGATCGTCACCTCGGCAGCCTCTGCGAGGGCGGCGGCGGTGAAGGTGACGTAGTTTCCGAGTCCGGCGGAGTCGAAGGGAAAGACCTCGCGCGACACGAAGGCGATGCGGGGCTCGCTCATCAGCGGGCGAAACTAGCATTCCGGCGCATGGGCCGACCCAATCCGGCGCTGTCCGCTGCGCTAGCTTCGTCCTGCTCATGAGCTCGAACGCCCCCGTGACAGCCGGTGCGATGGCGATACCGCAGGCGCCCGCAAGCGATCGACGCGAGCTCGCAATCGAGGTCAGGGACCTGGAAAAGGGGTTCCGGATTCCGACCCAGCGCGTCGACACGCTCAAGGAGCGCGCCACCAGCATGTTCGCCCGCCGCGAATATCGCAGGCTCGAGGCGCTCCGCGGAATCAACTTCGACGTCCGCCGTGGTGAGTTCTTCGGCATCGTCGGACGCAACGGGTCTGGAAAGTCGACCTTGCTGAAGCTGCTCGCGAGCATCTACAGGGCCGACGCCGGCCGGATTCGCATCGCCGGGAGAATCGCTCCCTGCATCGAGCTCGGAGTCGGCTTCAACCCGGAGCTCGCGGCGTACGAGAACGTGGTCCTGAACGGCGTGATGATGGGGCTCACTCCGAGCCAGGCACGGGCCCGATTCGATGCGGTGATCGAGTTCGCCGAGCTCGAGGACTACACCGACCTGAAGCTGAAGAACTACTCGTCGGGAATGCTGGTTCGCCTGGGCTTCTCTCTGATGACGCAGGTCGACGCCGACGTTCTGCTGATCGACGAAGTTCTTGCTGTCGGAGACGCTTCCTTCCAGCAGAAATGCTTCGACATCTTCGCGTCCGTCCACGCCGAGGGCAGGACGATCGTTCTCGTCACGCATGATATGGCCGCAGTCGAAGCCCACTGCGACCGTGCGATCCTGCTCGAGTCGGGTCGCCTCGACCGCATGGGTGATCCCGCCGAGGTGGCGCGCCGCTACCTCGACCTGAACTTCCCCGACGACCGGCGCCGCGTCGAGCCCGAGGACGTGCATGGGTCGTCGCTCGGAGAGCAGGTTCGAATCGCCGACGTCCGTCTTCGCGAGGACTCGGATGCTGTCTCCAACAGCTTCGCCCAAGGCGAGCCGGTCCACATCGAGGTCGAGCTCGAGGCCGCCGCACGCCTCGAGGCGGTGTTGCTTTCGATCCAGCTCGTCAACGCCGACGGTCTTCTGATCTTCGCCCCTAAGCCGCTAGCGGTGCGCGACGGGCGCGCGCTCGAGGCGGGTGACCGCTTGCTGGTGCAAGCTCGGATCGACAACCCGCTCGCGGCCGGCCATTACTTCATCCACTGTGGGGTCGGTACAGGCCACAAGGAGTACCGGCCGGTGGCGTTTCGCAAGAACGCGGCCGATTTCGTCGTCTTTGGCACCCAGCCGTTCGCCGGGCTCGTCAGCCTCGAGTTCGAGGCAAGGACGGTCGAGGTCAGCGACGATCGGCCGGCCGGCCCATGACCGATCTCCCGACTCGTCTCGAGCTCGAGGAGATCCGCGGCCCGTCCGCGGTCGGGGGCGGCGCGCGGCGCTTCTTCGATCTCCTCCGGCTGACGAGCGTGACCGAGTTCAAGCTCAGCTACCACGGGACCGTGCTCGGGTTCCTGTGGTCGTTTGCACGGCCGCTGATGCTCTTCGCGATTCTGCTGCTGGTCTTCACCCAGGTCTTCAGGCTCGGCAGCGAGGTCGAGAACTACGCTCCGCTGCTGCTGCTCAACATCCTCTTGTTCCAGTTCTTCGCCCAGGCGACAGAACAGGCGGCGACCTCGGTCGTGCGCAGCGAGAGCGTCGTTCGCAAGATGCAGTTCCCGCGGCTCGTGATCCCGCTGTCGGTGGTCGCGACGAACGTGCTCCAGCTCGGATTCAGCCTGATCGTCATCTTCGCGTTCCTGATCATCTACGGCGTCCAGCCGGTCTGGACCTGGATCCTGTTTCCGGCTGCGATCGGGGCCCTGATCGTGCTCACGACCGCCGTCGCGATGCTGCTCTCGGTGATCTTCGTCCGCGTCCGCGACGTCAACATCATCTGGTCCGTCTCGACCACCGCCCTGTTCTATGCCTGCCCGATCCTCTATCCGATCGAGTTCGCCCCGGAGGGCTTTCGCGAGGCGATCATGCTTAATCCGCTCACGCCGCTCTTCCTGCAAATCCGAGAATGGGTGATCGATCCGAACGCTCCGGGCGCGATCGAGGCGACGAGCGGGAACCCGGGCTTGCTGCTGATCTCGGTCCTGATCGGCATCTCGATCTGCGTCGCGGCTCCCTGGGTCTTCAATCGGGGCGCCCCGCGGGTCGCCGAGGAGCTTTGAGCTCGAGCGAGCCGGTAGGACTGGCCGTGATCATCGTCGCGTTTCGCTGCGAGCAGATGCTGCGCGACTGCCTGTTGTCGCTGCGCGAGCACTCACCCAGTCGGCCGATGTCGGTGCACATCGTCGACAACGCCTCCGGCGACGGCACGGCCGAAATGGTCGCGCGTGAGTTCACGGAGGTGAACCTGACCCGCAGTGCCGCCAACATTGGCTTCGGCGCCGCCAACAACCTCGTCATCGGCGCCGACTCGAGCCCTCAGCTGCTGTTCCTCAACCCCGACACGCGGATCACCGCCGGCGCGCTCGACCTGCTTTGCGACCTGCTCGACGAACGACCGGAGCTGGCGATGGTCGGGCCGCGCCTCGTCCGCGAGGACGGAAGCTTCGACCACGCCGCGAAGCGTTCGTTTCCGACGGTGCTCGGCTCGCTCGGCCACTTCACCGGCGCTGGGCACAGGGCGGGCGCCTCAGGGACTCTCGCCCAGTACCGCGCGCCGGAGCTCGACGAGTACCAGTCCGGGTACGTCGACGCGGTCAACGGAGCCTTCATGCTCGTCCGCCGCCGCGCTCTCGACGAGGTCGGGGTCTTCGACGAGGGCTATTGGATGTACATGGAGGATCTCGATCTCAACTATCGCCTCGCCAAAGCCGGGTGGAAAACCTGGTACGAGGCCGGCGCGACGGTCATCCACCTCAAGGCGGGAACCAGCGGCCCCGTGCGTAGCCTCAAGCTCAACCGGGCGTTCCATTACGGGATGGCGCGTTTCTATCGCAAGCATTACGCGAGCTCGCGCAGCCCGCTCCTCAACGCGGTTGTGTACCTGGGCATCGGCTCCAAGTTCGTGGTCTCCGCGGCGCTCGCAGCGATTCGTCGCCGCCACCCGAGCTGAAGCCGCTGAGCGCTACTTCTTCTTGGCCCGAGTTCTCGCGGCCTTTCTGCCCGCGGCGCTGCGCTTGCTCGAATTCTCTTTTCTCGTGCGCGCGGCTTTCTTTGCGGCCGCCGAGCGCTTGCTCGACGTGCCCGTGACACGGTTTTTGATCTTGTCGGCCGCCGCGGTCAGGTCCGCCGCAGCTTTACGCGCAGGCTTGGACTTGGGGGCGCCACCCTTCGGCAGAGCCTCCGAGACCTTCGCCGCGACTTTCTTGCGCACACCGCTGTCACGCAGGCTTTCGTACAGCTTCCTGTCGGGCTTGCTCTTTTTCTTCGCCACTCTGTCTCCTCGTTGGGGTCGCTAGCTTCGATCGAGACCGACGCGGTCCACCCTACGGTGGTAGCGCTGTCCGACCTTTCCTCCGCTGACCGCGGCGAGCGCGGTCACGACCACGACCGCTACCAGAGCGATCACCGCCCCTGTCGCCAGGGAGCCCTCGTCGATTGGGATCCGCGGCAGGTCGAGTTGGCCGAGCAGGTTGTACTCGGAGCCGGCGACCGCGCCGAGGACGGCCAAGAGCACCGTTACCACGAGTCCGATGACCCAGACGCCCAAGCCCTGGCGAGCGCCGTCGAAGCGCGACATCCGTCCCGCGACGTAACCGCCCGCGTAGTAACCGACCGCAAGCACGACGATCAGCAGGGCCCCGCCGACGATGCTGATCGTCTCCGCGTTCGAGCTTGCCTCACTGTCACTCAGCTCCGTCAGACCGATCGCCGTGCCGGCCGCGCTGAGCAGGGCCGTCAGCAGCGCGGTGATCCCGACGGCTACGAGCCAGCCGAAGAACGCCGACCCCCAGTTGATCCCGCCGAACTCCTCGTGCTGTCGGTCTACATCTACGCCGCGCCCTCGCGTTCGATCGGTTTCGGCCTCGCGCGAGCGGTCCCGTTCCGTTGACGTGTGCTCCGTTGTCTCGTGGGAATTCGCCGTCGTATCGCTGGTACTGCGTGTGTCCATCTCTTCTCTCCTCCTGCGGACCCCTTGAGTTACACGCGCGCACTACCCGCCGATCGGCTTCACAATCGCGCTAGGCAGTGATCTAGCCGATGTCGCCAGCGGTAACTGCGTCAGCCGCCGGGTAGTAGTCGGAGCGCAGCCAATGAACCAGGCCGAAACCATCGACTACACCGGCGGGCGCCTGGCGATCGGGCGCAGCAACATCAACGACATCGTCCTCGACGATGTCAACGTCTCGCGATTTCACGCCGAGATCGTCGAGACCGCCGACGTGGTCGAGCTGCGCGACCTCGAGTCGAGGTGCGGCACGCGGCTCGACGGCAGGCCGGTGAAGCGGAGCGTCATCCGCCACGGTGACGTGGTCGGGATCGGGCCGTTCGAGATCGCCTTCGACGGCTCCGGGTTTCACCCCTCCAACCAGCGCGGTTCACTGAAGCTGGAGGCTCGCGAAGTCAGCGTGCTGGCCGACGCCCGGCCGATACTCGATCGCGCTTCGCTGACCGCCTCCCCCGGCGAGCTCGTTGCCATCATCGGCGAAAGCGGCTCGGGAAAGAGCACTCTGCTCAGGACCCTCGCCGGTGTCAGCCGGCCGTCGTCGGGTTCGGTGACCCTCAACGGGGAGCCGGTGACCGCCCGGCTGACCGACATCGGCTACGTGCCCCAAGATGAGATCGTCCATCCGGGCCTCACGGTTCGCGAGGCGCTCACTTACGCCGCGCGCCTGCGTCTGCCCGCCGACATCGAGCGACGTGAGCTCGAGGCGACGATCGAGCGCGTCCTGGTTGAGCTCTCGCTGGAGGAGCACGCTTCGAAGCGGATCGGGATGTTGTCGGGGGGCCAGCGAAAACGGGCCGGCGTCGCCTCTGAGCTGCTCAATCGTCCTAGCCTGCTCCACCTGGACGAGCCCACCACCGGACTCGATCCGGGACTGGAAGCCCAGATGATGCGGCTGTTTCGCGAGCTCGCCCATCCCGGCGAGCGGGCCGTCGTCGTCGTCACTCACGCGACTCGCAGCCTCGACCTCTGCGACAAGCTCGCCGTCTTCGGCCGTGGTGGCGTTCTCGCCTACTACGGGTCGCCTCGCGAAGCGAAGGACTTCTTCGGCGTCGAGGGCTACGACGAGATCTACGACCGTCTGCTCTCCCGCGACTCCGAGCAATGGCGGGCAGAGTTCGAGGCCGCGCGCCGACCGAGCTTGCCGCCGGACGCCGAAGCGAAAGCACCGCCGGAGCCCGGGCCCGCAGGCTCGCCCCGCGCGAAGCAGCGCCTCGGCCGCCAAATGGCGGTTCTCAGCGGGCGCTATCTGCGGGTGTTCTCTCGCGACCGGCGCAACCTTCTGATCCTCTTCGGACAGGTACCGCTGATCGCCCTGGCGACCGCCTTTCTCTTCGAGCCAGGCCTGTTCGAACGAGTGGTGGGCCCTGACTCACGCGGCGACCCTCGCTATGCGATCCAGTTGTTGTTCGTCCTCGCGACCACCGCGATCTGGTTCGGAGCGATCACCGCCGCGCGGGAGATCGTCAAGGAGAGGCCCGTGATCATGCGCGAAGCCGCCGTTGGCGTCCGCTGGGGCGCTTACCTGCTGTCTAAGGGAGTGGTGCTCGGAGGGGTGGTGGCATTGCAGACGATCCTGCTCACATACTGCGTACTCGCGATCCGGCCCCTCGACGAACCGGCGAGCACGTACCTCGTCGTCACCGCGCTGCTGGTCCTGACGGCCTTCGTCGCCGTTGCCCTCGGGCTGCTGGTGTCGGCAGCCGTCAGCAGCCAGGAGCAGGCGACGAGCTTCATTCCATTGACGCTGATCCCGCAGCTGCTGTTCGCCGGAGCGCTGGTACCGATCGACAAGATGGCCGAGCCGATCGCCGCGCTGTCCAACCTCGTGATCACACGATGGTCGCTCGGCGGCTTGGGCAACTCCGTGGAGATGAACGAGCGGATTGCCGACGACCCGGCGCTGTCACGCGCCAACGACTACGGCTCCGACTTCTTCGCACTTCAACCTGGCAAGGCTGCCGTCATCCTGCTGATCTTCCTGGCCGTGTTCTCGATCGCGAGCTTGGCCGTGCTCGTGCGCCGTGGTCCCAAAGGCGCCCGGCTCGCGGGCTGACAAAGACCAGGCGGGCCTCGGCCTCCACGTCAGGTCCCCGGCCGCAGCGCAGCGCGGACGGCGCGCTGAAAGCCGGCGAGACTCTGCTCGGCCGTCAGCCGCTCGGTGGCAACGCGCGCGGCGCCGGTTGCGAGGAGCCGGCGAAGCTCGTCGTCGGTGAGTGCGCGCACAATCGCTCCAGCAAGCTCGGAGGGATCCTCGGGCTCGACGATCAACGCCGACTCGCCGTCTCGCAGCAGCTCGGGGATGGCACCGACTCGGGTCACGACTGAGGCGGTGCCAGCGATCCCCGCTTCGAATGGCACCCGCCCGAAGGGCTCGTTGAAGCGCGCGGGATTGACAACTACGTCGACCGCGGCGTAGAGATCGTCGACGTTCTCCACATGCCCGGCGAGGGTCACCGATTCGCGCAGGCCCAGCTGGTCGATCAAGTCCTCGAGATAGCGGCGGAAGGCGAGGTCTTGCGAGCGCGAGAACGGGTCGCCGGCGATGATGATGCGAGCGTCCGGCACCGCGCGCAGGATCGCCGGTGTGGCGCGGATCAGCAGATCCTGCCCGCGTCCCTCGGTCAAATAGCCGACCGAGGCGACGCACGGCGCGTTCGCAAATCCGTGGAGCTCACGAAAGGCAGCAGCGCGGCCGCCGCTATAGCGCAGGCCGACAGGGGGGTACACGGTCACGATCGCATCGGAGGGCAGCCGCTCGAACTGGCGTGCAACCGCGCCAGAGCAGGCGATGATCGCATTGGCGAGGCGCCCGGTGACATTGCCCAGGAGCCGGCCCGCGGCGCTGCGCAGTGGGCCCACGCCGAAGCCGCGGTCGTAGAGCTCGCCGCAGTAGACGAGCACCGGTACACCCTCGAGCCGCGCTGCAATCGGGACCGTCGGCAGCATCGACGTGACGGCGACCACCAGATCCGGGCGACGCTCGCGAATCAAGCGGCGAAAGCCCTGCACCTCACCGCCCATGCGCACCAGATCGCCGGCGAAGCTGACCGGATTGAGCGAGGGCTGAGTCAGCGCCTCGTAGTCGCGGGTATGGACGCTGGCGATCCCATCCAGTGCTTCGGAGACCTTGCCGGGGCCGGGGATGACGACGTCGAGCATGCCCTGCTCTGCGAGCCAGGCGAGCTCGTTCTCCAGCGACCTCGATGGGCCGCTGGTATCGGCGATGTGAAAAACGGCGAGCGACCGGAGGGCCCCGTTCATGGGCGACGAAATCGATGCCTGCGTAACGCGGGCTCGCAGCCGGGCCCTGCGATCCGCCCGCCTTCGCAGGTTTGCAAGCACTCCGTCGGCCGAAGCGTGCGGCAGCTTCGGCGGCGGTGCGTGCGGCACCGCAGCAGCGGCCTGCCAGCCGCGCACGCGCCCGCGCAGCCCAGCGACGTTGCGATCCAACACGGCCTGCCCGGCGCAGATCACGCCCTCACGCAGCAGAACGTCGGCAACTCGGGCTCCCCGCGCCACCTCCCATTTGCGCAGAACGTAGCCGCGCCCGAAGCCCATCAGGTAGTTCTTCTTCGCCGAGCCCGACCCAAGCGTGGCCGAGTGCTCATGAACCCCGCGCGCCCCACCGGCGAGCGCGCAGGTGAAGCCGCGTCGACGCAGTCGCAGGACGAGGTCGACATCCTCCCAGTAGGCGAAGAGGTGCTCGTCGAAGCCGCCCTCGGCGAGAAAGGTGGCGCGGTCGAAGGCGGCGGCAGCGGCTGACGGTCCGACCGGATCCGCGA
>JBKJXG010000401.1:0-2551 GCA_046716525.1 Solirubrobacterales bacterium | reverse complement strand
CGCCAGCAGAACGCCGTCGCAACCGAGCTCCATCGCCTGCGTCGCATCGGAGGCGGTGCCGATGCCGGCGTCGAGCACTACCGGGACGGCGGCGGACTCGACGATGATCCGGAGGTTGTAGGGGTTGCGAATTCCCGCCCCCGATCCGATCGGCGAGCCGAGCGGCATCACCGCGGCGCACCCCGCCTCCTCGAGACGCCGGGCGAGCACCGGGTCGTCGTTGGTGTACGGCAGCACCGTGAAGCCCTCTCCGACCAGCGTCTCGGCGGCGTCGAGCAGCTCGGGGGCGTCGGGCAGCAGCGTGCGATCGTCACCAATCACCTCGAGCTTGATCCAGTCGGTCTCCAGCGCCTCGCGGGCAAGGTGGGCGGTGGCGACGGCTTCCTTGGCCGAGTAGCAGCCGGCGGTGTTGGGCAGGCAGAACAGCCCGAGCCGTTCGACAACGTCCAGCATCGAGCCTTGCGCCTGTGGATCGACCCGTCGCAGGGCGACGGTGACGATCTCGGTCTGCGAAGCGACCAGCGCCAGCTCCATCTGCTCGAGCGAGCGAAAGCCGCCGGTGCCCACGATCAGTCGCGAACTCCAAGTCCGACCGCCCAGAGCGAACGCGTCGTCGTCCGTGCTCGAGCCCGGCGCCCCCTGAGGCGAGGCCGAGGAGGTCGCCGGTGTGTTCGTCTCAGCCACCCTGAATCGCCCCCACTACCTCAACCCTTTGGCCCTGGGCCAGCGGCGTCCTCTCCCAGACGCTGCGGGGGACGACCTCCCCGTCGACGGCCACCGCAATTCCGCCTCGGTCGGGCTCGCTTCCTGCGCGACGCACAGCTTCGGCGACCGTCGCGGCCTCGCCGAGCTCGACCACGGTGCCGTTGAGCTCGATCGTCATGCCGCGACCTCGACCGCGCCGCGATCGCCGACGAGGCTTTCGGCGATTCGCTGCGCCGTCAGCGGGGCGAGCAGCATGCCGTTGCGAAAATGACCGGTGGCGAGGGTAAGCCCGGCAATCGCCCCGGAGCCGATCAGCGGCAGGTTGTCGGGCGTTGCCGGCCGCAGGCCCGCGACAGCCTCGACCAGTTCGAGCTCGGCGATCTCAGGGAGGACGCGATAGGCCTCGCGCAGCAGCTCGTGGACGCCGCCCGCGGTGACGCGCTCGTCGAAGCCCTGCTCCTCGACGGTCGCCCCGACGACGAGGCGCCCGTCGGCGCGAGGGACGATGTAGACGCGCTCGGTGACGACGATACGCTCGCAAACGGGCGCGTCGGCCGGTCCGGCGAGGGTCAGGATCTGGCCCTTGACCGGCCGCACCCGCGGACGCGCCTCGAGCGGCAGCCACTCGGCGCCGGACCACGACCCTGCGGCGACGACGACCGCGCTGCCACGGTGCTCGGACCCTTCGGCGGTAACGACTCCTCGCAGCCGCTGATCCTCGATTACGGCCCCGTTGACCTCGGCGATCTCGATCGTTCCGCCGGCGCGCTCGAGCGCGGTCACCAGCGCTGCAATCAGCGCCTTCGGGTCGACAGCGGCCTCGTGCGCGGCGAGAACGCCGCCGCCGGCACCCCGCAGCCCAGGCTCGAGTTCGCGACATGCTCGCGGCGTCAGCCACTGCGCGACGAGCCCATGGGACTGCATCAGCTCGTAACGCCGCCGCAGCTCGGCTGCCTCGTCGCGGTCGAGCGCGACATGCAGGGCGCCGAGTCGCACGTAGCCGACATCGGCGTCGCTTGCCCGCGCTAGATCGGCGGCGAACCCGGGCCAGAGGTGGTGGGAGGCCAGCGCCATTTCGAGCAGACGATCTTCACCCCAGCTCGCCTCGCCCACTGGAGCAAGCATCCCGGCGGCCACGTTCGACGCGCCGGCGCCGGGCCTGCCACGCTCGATCACCTTCACCCGCAGACCGCGCTCGGCGCAGCGCCAGGCGCAGGCTAGGCCGATCACGCCGGCACCGACGACAACCACGTCGACGGACGCCTCGCGTTGATCCTGCTTGCTTGCGGTTTTTGTTGCCACGGGCGATCTCCTCTCCCGGGCGGGCGAACCGCGACCTCTTCCTACACCGGCATTACCCGGATCAGGTTCAGACGGTCGGCGGCCCGTTGCCGCCCTCTCAGCCCAATGCTTCGGGCTCCCGTTGTCATTGACGATACTCCCCCTGATGTCGAAGACACGACGAGCGAAGGCTCACGAGTTGGACTTGCTCGAGGCGCGACGGCATGCGCTCGTCGCCGCCCGCCTGTACTTCGTTTGCGAAGCGCAACCCCACGGCCAAGATCCGAGCCCGCTGCTGGAGGCTGCGATCGCGGGCGGAGCCGACCTGATCCAGATGCGCGAGAAGGCACCGCGCTGCGCCGATGAGCTGATCGCGTTGTCGGCGCCGTTCGCGCGCGCCGCGCGGGATCACGGTGCTCTGTTCTTCCTCAACGACCGCGCGGACTTGGTCGAGGCCTGTGGCGCCGACGGTGTTCACGTCGGCCAAGACGACGCCCCGGTCGCCGCGGCCCCAGCCGCAGCGGGCCCCGCCCCGCACGTCCGCCACTAGCCCCCCACCCCCGCC
>JBKJXG010000400.1:0-4181 GCA_046716525.1 Solirubrobacterales bacterium | reverse complement strand
CCCGACTCGATCAAGGGCACCGACGGCAAGCCGGTCAACGCGTTGCTTGGCACGGCGAACCTCGCCCTGCGCGAGATCGAGGTTCACCAACCGCGCGCAGTCGTCCTTTGTTTCGGCGCCGAGGCGGCGGCCTATCGCGTGGAGCTGCTCGGCCACGAGCTCGCGGTTGGCCGCGATCTTCGCCGCGACGTCGCGAAACGGCCGGCCGTGACCAGCCAGACAAAGGCCGGTCTCGAGCGCAGACACGGTGTCGAGACTGGCGAGGAACTCGCCCACGGGGTCGGGTGTGTGGCCGTAGTCGAAGAAGACCGAGACCCGGCCGAGCAGGTGATCGCCAGAGAGCATCAATCCGAGCTCGCGCTGGTGCAGAACGACGTGAGAAGGGGCATGACCGGGCGTCTCATAGACATCCCAGGCGCCCTGGTCGGTCTCGACCTGCACACCGGGCACCAGCGCCCGGTCGGGAGCGATCACCCGCTCGACGCCAGTGTCCCCGCCGCGGCGCGAGCGCTTGTACTGCTCCAGCGCGGTCGCCGGGACCCCGCTCTGGCGGGCGACCTCGATCCGGCGCTCGAGCGCTCCGTCGGGATCCTCGGCCATCGCTCGGATGTGCCCCCACGCCGGATGCATCCACAGCTCGCATCCAGCCGCCTCGACGATCGGAGCGGCGAGCCCGTAGTGATCCGCGTGCGAGTGCGTGCAGACGAGCACGCGCACGTCGGCGATCTCGAGTCCGACGTGGGCCATCGCGATCTCGAGCTGGCGCCTGGCGCCGACGAAGCCGACGCCGGTGTCGACGAGCACGACGCCGTCGCCGGCTGCGAGCGCGAAAGCGTTGACGTGGGGCACTCCGGGCCATGGCAACGGCAGTCGCAGGCGCCAGATCCCGGGACGGATTCGCTCCCCCCGGCCGAGCTCCGGTCGCTTGCGATCGGCGGCGGGGCTCATGCGGGCATGCTCGCACCCCGCCGGCGTTACCTTGCGTGACCTGCGCACACGGGCGCCGCAGCCCTTTGAGCCACGGCTGCGTCGCTGCCAAGAGACCATCTAACGTGAGCACCGTGGCCGGGCCCCTGCTCGCAGTCGACGCGCCCTCGCTCCTCTACCGGGCGTTCTTTGCGCTGCCCGACTCGATCAAGGGCACCGACGGCAAGCCGGTCAACGCTTTGCTTGGCACGGCGAACCTCGCCCTGCGCGAGATCGAGGTTCACCAACCGCGCGCAGTCGTCCTTTGTTTCGGCGCCGAGGCGGCGGCCTATCGCGTGGAGCTGCTCGGCAGCTATCACGCCGATCGGCCCGAGATGCCCGAGGACCTCGTTCATCAGTGGGCAGACGCTCCGGACTTCTTCGGCGCCTTCGGCTGGCAGGTCGCCACCCACGAGACGCTCGAGGCCGACGATCTGCTCGGCACCTACGCCCGGCTCGAAACCGAGGCCGGCGGCACGGCTCTGCTGTTCACGGGCGACCGCGACATGTTTCAGTGCGCGTCCGAATCCGTCACCGTGCTCTACGCGAGGACCGGCGGCAAGGGCGCCGAGGTCGTCGACGCGGCGGCGGTCGAGAAGAAGTACGGGATCGGGCCGGAGCTGGTGCCCGATTTCATCGCCCTTCGCGGCGACCCTTCCGACGGCATTCCGGGCGCCAAGGGCGTCGGCGAGAAGACGGCGGGCGAGCTGCTGCGAAAGCACGGCTCACTCGAGCGCGTGCTCGAGGCGGCAATCGCCGAGCCGAGGCCGAAGTTACGCGCTTCGTTGCTTGGATCGGCCGACGAGCTTCGCGCCTATAAGGACATCGCCACCTTGCGCGACGGCGAAGTCGAGCGCCCAGCCGACCGGGAGACCGATCGCACCGGCGCCGCCGCTGCTGCTCGCAAGCGCGGCATGAATCGCCTCGGCGACCGACTCGATCCTCCGCCGGCCGAAGGGTAGGGTGAGACCGTGGCCATCGAGGGTTCAGCCAGCGCCGAGATCGAGGCCCCGATCGAGCGCGTCTACGAGGTCGCCGCCGACGTCGAGAACTCACCCAAGTGGCAGCCGGAGATCAAAATCGCCGAGTGCTTGCAACGCGACGAAGACGGCAATCAGGTCCTGGTCCGAACCGAGACCGACGCGAAGGTACGAACGCTGAACGCCACGCTCGACTTCTCCTATGACGCGCCCGCCGGGCTCTCTTGGACCCAGCGCGAGGGCGATCTCAAGTCCATCGACGGCAAGTGGCAGCTCGAGGACATCGGCGACGGCCGAACCCGCGCCACCTACTCGATGACCGTCGATCTCGGCCGCATGCTCGGCATGGTCATCCGCGGGCCGCTGGTCGATCTAATGCGCAAGCAGCTCGTCGACACGATGCCCGCAAAGCTCAAAGCCTTCATCGAGACCTGAGAATTGCGCTGACGCTGGGCGTGGGCGACTCAACCCTTTCGCTCAGCGGCCGATGAGTGGTAGGTGAGCACGCCCACGCTGCAAAGCCTCATGCCCTTGGTCGATCGTCGCTTCCAGAGCTTCGCCGAGGCAACCGATGCTGCTCTCGCTGCGCTCGCGGCCTGGGTCCCGGGCTGCATCATCCTCAATCAGATCGGCGCTGACGCTGACGTTTGTCGCGTCCTCGACTCTCGCGGATCGAACTTCGCCGGTACCGAAAGGGGCATGATCATGCCCTTGGAGGGAGACCGTGTACAGCGGTCGTTCCTGCGCTCTATGGGCGTCAAGGATCTCGCCTCAGTCGCCGTCGAGCTCAACGCCGGCGTCATCGCCGGCGTGCTGATGGCGATCTCTCCCGAGGAGGACAGCTACCGCCCGGAACATCGGATGATGCTGGTGGTCGCGGCGCGGATGCTCGGAGGCGAGTGGGAGCGCGTACGTGCGCGCGCCGAGCTGCGAACCCTGCGACAGCAGGTGCGCGACAGCGATCAGTACGACTCAGAGACCGCCGTTCGCAACCGCGTCTGCTTCGAGAAGCTGCTCGACCGTGAATGGCAACTCGCTCAACGCGGAACTGTGCCCTCGACGGTCGTCGCCATCCATATCGAGATGACGAGCGACGAGCTTGACGGCGCCACGGCCTTGAAGCACCTCGCGATCAAGGACGCCGCCGAGGTCCTCAACGGCATCGCGCGCAACACCGACCATGTCGGCCGCCTCGACGAATGGACCCTCGGGGTGGTGATGATCGGATGTGACGACGAAACCGGAGTCACCCCGCTGATGAGTCGATACTGCGACGCCTTGCGCCGGGCAACCGAGAGCCGGGCATTCGAGCTGCATGTCTCCAGCGCATCGCATCGGCTCGTCGAGTCACCCTCGTCGAAGGAGGCGTTGGAAGCTGCCGAGGCGACCGCAAGGGAGCAGGGCGCGGCTCCGGTGATCTCGGGGCATCCGGAGATGGGATGACCCTCGACCTCAGTGCCACCCCCGGCCCGTCGACTTCGACGGGCGCCGGTGGGATCACGCAGCCCTCGCACGCCGGCGGACGCGGTGGGTTTCTCAGCGATGTGGTGCTCGAGCTCGGGTTCGCCAACAGCGAGGACATCGAACGCGCGGTCGCCGAGGCGCGGGAGCCGGGCAAGCTCTTCGAACGGATCCTCGTCGAACGCGGCGCGATCGACGAGACCCAGCTCGCGCGGGCAATCGCCGAGCGAAATGGCCTTCCTTACGTCGATCTCGGTGAGTTCGAGATCGACGTGTCTGCGGAGAAGCTGATCAGCCGCGACGAAGCGTTGCGATACAGAGCCCTGCCGCTCGCCTTCGATGCCGACGGCAGCCTGATCGTCGCACTGGCCGATCCGCTCGACGGACTTGCGGTCAGCGACATCGCTGCGATCACTCAGAGCGAGGTCATCCCCACGGTCGCGAGCGCCGAACAGATCGCCGAACTCGCAGAGAAGCTTCCCCAGCGCAACCGGTTCGCCTTCGTCAAGGCCGAGCTCGAGTTGCAGGCGCAGGGGTCCGACAACGTTGAGAACGAACTCGAGGAGGTAGTTGAAATGGACCAGCTAGCAAAGGATCCCGCCGTGGTGGATGTCGACCCCGAAGCGGAGTCAACAACACAAGCGATCGTGCCCGAGGACGCAGCCGGCCCGGAGGCACAGGCGTTCACAATCCCCGACTCGATCGACGAGTTCGAGATGCCGGAGCCGGTGGTCGTGGAGACGGCCGATGCACAGACGTTCAAGTTGCCGGAGC
>JBKJXG010000399.1:0-2508 GCA_046716525.1 Solirubrobacterales bacterium | reverse complement strand
CCCCGCCCGGACCGTGGTCAGCCGGCTCAGCGGGTAGTCGCTATCGATCTCAACCATCGCCTGCCACCAGAGCATCGCCTAGCTCGTAGACGTCACCGGCGCCGATCGTGACCAGCAGGTCGCCATCGCGCAGGCGCGGTTCGAGCGCACGGCGCGCGCTTGCGGCGTCACGCAACCACCACACCGGGCGCCCGCCACCACGGTCGGCAGCGGCGCGAGCGACATCTAGGCCGCTGACGCCCTCGAGCTCGCCCACGGGCTCCTCACGCGCTGCGTAGACGTCGAGGACACCGACTTCGTCGGCGACGGCGAGCGCGGCGCCGAAGCGTTCGGCAAGCGCCTTGGTGCGGGAGTAGAGATGCGGCTGAAAGACAGCGATCAGACGCTGCGGTTCGAGCTCGGCCAACGCCGAGAGCGTCGCCGCGACCTCGGTCGGGTGATGGGCATAGTCGTCGTAGATCACAGCTCCCGAGGCCTCGTGCACTCCCTTGCGCTCCTGTCGCCGCCTGATCCCGGGAAAGCTTCCCAGCGCCTGCGCCGCGGGGCCGAGCTCGAAACCCGCCAACTCGAGCGCCGCCAGCGCCGCGCGGGCGTTGAGGATGTTGTGGGCGCCCGGCACCGCCAGCTCGATCGTCGGCGGCCCCGGAGCGTCGGCGCCGAAGCGCAGCGTGCGCTGCGCCCCATGCAGCCGGTCGAGCTCGTACTCGTCGAGCACGGCGGCGCTCGACGCGGCGGAGGCAAAGCGCTCGAAAGCATCGAGCAGCTGCGCGCGCGAGGCCCAGCGCGAGTGATGGTCGAGCTCGACGTTGGTGACAACCGAGATCTCGGGCTCGAGCTCGAGGAAGCTGCCGTCGGACTCGTCGGCCTCCGCGATCACCCATTCCCCGTCGCCCCAGCCGGCGTTGTTGATCTCGCCGCCTGCGCCGGGCAGGTCACCGCCGAGAAAGAAGGCGGGCTGAGCGCCGATCGCCTGCATCGCGTGGACCAGCATTCCCGCCGTAGTCGTCTTGCCATGCGTACCCGAGACCGCGATCAGCCGACGCTTCGAGCAAAGCTCGGCCAGCAGCTCGCCGCGATGCAGCACGCGTTGACCGCGCTCACGAGCGCGCGCCAGCTCCGGGTTGGCCTCGGTGATCGCGGTCGAGATCACGACCTCGGCGCCGGGTGGGACCTGCGCGGCGTCGTGGCCGACGACCGCATCGATGCCGCGCTCGCGCAAACGGCGCAAGTAGGAGCTCTCGGCGCGATCGCTGCCGCTGACCTTGGCGCCGAGCTGATCGCAGACCAGTGCGAGCGCGCTCATGCCGGCGCCGCCAATGGCGATGAAATGAAGCTCGCGGCCTTTCATCGCGTCAACGTTTGCAAGACCGCCTCGGCAACGCGCTGGGCGGCGTCGGGGCGGGCCAGCGACGCGGCTGCCGCCGCCATCGCCTCCAGGCGAGAGGCGCCTTGCTCGCTCAACAGCTCGGTCGCGAGCTCGCGCAGGGTGGCAGGGCCGAGGTCGGAGTCCTCGATCGAGATCGCCGCGCCGGCCTCGGTCATCCATTGCGCGTTGGCGTGCTGGTGGCGCCCGGCGGCATGCGGATAGGGGACCAAGATCGCCGCGCGCCGCGCCGCAGCGATCTCGAAGATCGAGCCACCGGCGCGGGCGAGCACCAAGTCGCAGGCGGCAAGCGCATCGGCGAGACCAGGCTCGTATGAGAGCAGTGTGTACCGGGGGATCGCACGGCGGCGCTCGAGGCGCGCGCGGACGGTCTCGTAGTCACGGCTACCGGCGATGTGCAAGACGTGGAAGTCGCGCCGACTGTCCTGCGCACCTGCGAACGCCTCTACCGCCGCGAGGTTGATCGAGCGCGCTCCCTGACTGCCGCCGAAGACCAGCAAGCAGCGGTCATCGGGTGAAATGGCGAAGCGCTCGCGGGCTCTGGCGCGGTCTGCTGTAACGATCTCGGCCGGAATTGGCCGGCCGGTGACCAGGTACTTCTCACCGGTTCTCTCGGGGATCGCAAAGGCGAGGCAGACACGCCGTGCGCGGCGGGCGAGAACGCGGTTGGTGAGGCCGAGGTGGCGGTCGGCCTCGGTCAAGATCAACGGCAGGTTGATTGCGGTCGCCGCCAGTCCCGCCGGCCCGGCGACGTAGCCGCCGCCGCCGAGCACCGCGTCCGGTCGCAGCTCGGCGAGCATCCGGCGCGCGCGTACGACAGCACCGGCGGCGAGCCCCAGCGCCCGCGCCGCGAGCAGCGGGTTCGTTCGGCTGAGCCCGGCGACGCGGATCGTCCGCAGCTCGAAGCCCGCGGCCGGGACGAGCTCGGCTTCGGCTCGCTCGCCCCCGACGAAGACGACGTCAGCGCCCGCGGCCTTCAGCCGCTCGGCGACCGCCAGCGCGGGCACCACGTGCCCGGCCGTCCCGCCGGCTGCGATCAGCACTCTCGTCACCGTGTGATCCTCGCGCATCGACCCGGCGCGACGCCGGCCCGGGCACGACCGCCAGGTAGGACGTGCTGTGCG
>JBKJXG010000398.1:0-5583 GCA_046716525.1 Solirubrobacterales bacterium | reverse complement strand
GAGCTGCTCTCGGATCTCGTCGTCAACGGCTCGCGCACGATCTGCTTTCTGCGCAGCCGGCGCGGGATCGAGCTGATCCAGAAGTTCACGCGGATGCGCCTCGAACAGCTTGGCGAGCCCGGCCTCGCCGCGCGCATCGCGCCCTATCGCGCCGGCTACACGCCTCAACAGCGACGCGAGATCGAGCAAAAGCTCTCGAGCGGGGAGCTGCTCGCCGTGGTCACGACAGACGCGCTCGAGCTCGGCATCGACATCGGCGAGCTCGATGCTGCGATCTGCGTCACATTCCCCGGCACAGTTGCCAGCCTGCGCCAGATGTGGGGCCGGGCGGGTCGCCGCCGCGAGGGCATCGCGCTCTACGTCGCCGGCGAGGACGCGCTCGATCAGTTCTTCTGCCGCCACCCCGACGAGTTCCTCGAGCGCCCGGTCGAGGCGGCGATCCTGGACCACACCAACGAGCGCATCCACACGGCCCACGTGCTGGCCGCAGCCTACGAGGCGCCACTCGGCGGCGCCGGCGAGCAGCCGGGGGCAAACGACGACGCGATCCTGGGCGAGCATTGGCGCGATCGCGCCGACGCGCTGGTTGGAGCTGGGCGCTTGCGTCGAAGCCGCGACAACCGCTATTTGCCGCGCGAGGCCGGCTTCCCGGCGAGCGAAATCTCGCTGCGCTCGGCCTCGCTGGACTCGGTCGCGGTGATCGACCGCGATTCCGGCGAGCTGCTCGGCCAAGTCGAGGCCGAACGCGCTTTCACGACGATTCACCCCGGGGCGATCTACCTGCATCTGGGGCGCTCATACGAGGTCGCCGAGCTCGACGTCGACTCCCGCCGCGCGATCGTCGCGGAGTTCGCCGGCGACTGGTACACGCAGCCGAAGAAGGAAACCGCGGTGTACGTCGAGGAGATCGACGAGCAGCGCCAGATCGGGCCGACTCGCGGTGGCGCGGTCGAGCTCAACTTCGGCGAGGTCTCGGTCTCCGAGCAGGTGATCGCATTTCAGCGAAAGAGCCTCAACGACCATTCCGTGATCGACATGGTCGCGCTAGACCTGCCCGAGCAGAACTTCCCCACGCAAGCGCTTTGGTACGTGCTGCCCGACGAGCTTGCCGGGCCGCCGGCGATGCCGAGTGAGGTGCTGCTGGGCGCGCTTCACGCCGCCGAGCACAGCCAGATCGCGGTACTGCCCCTGCTCGCGATGTGCGACCGCTGGGACATCGGCGGGCTTTCGACCAACATCCACTTCCAAACCGGAAGGCCGACGATCTTCATCTACGACGGCCATCCCGGCGGCGTCGGCATCGCCAAACGCGGCTATGACGAGTTCGAGCGCTTGGTTGGCGACGCGGCGAGACTGGTTGGTGAGTGCCCGTGCGAGGACGGCTGCCCCTCTTGTGTGCAGAGCCCCAAGTGCGGCAACCTCAACGAGCCCCTCCGCAAGGCCGGCTCCCTCGAGCTGATGGAGCAGATCATCAACCTCGCCGCGGCTCAGGCACGGCCGCTTCGCGCCGCCAGTTGAAAGCCGGCAACGACCAGCCCCCGGCGTCGTGAGCGACGATTTCAGCTGGCGAGCGACCAAGGATGGGCGTGTGCGGATCTCGCGCGCCGGCCGGATGGTGACCACGCTCAGCGGCGAGTCAGCGCGTCGCTTCAGGGCCCGTGTCGAAACGACCGGCGAGCAGGCAGCCCAGCAGCTGATGGCTCGTGCGACGGGCAATTACAAGCGCGGCAACGAGCGCTAAACGGAGGCGGCGGACGGAGTGCGCCGTCGCTAGCCTTACGCGCCGCGAGGCGAGATAGCTCAGTTGGTAGAGCACACGACTGAAAATCGTGGTGTCCCCGGTTCGATTCCGGGTCTCGCCACCTCCCGGCCCTCGCCGCCGTCTGGCGGCGTCATCGGTCGCTTGGGTGCGGAGCACGCGGGCGCTCCCTGCTTCCTTGCCAGAACGACGACCTGGCCTCGGGAGGTGGCGAGCCCTTCGGTCTCGCCGCTCGCGCCCGAGCGGCGCGGGGCGCGGGGCGACCCGACTCGCAGCCGGGTTGGGCGTTCGCGCGAGGGGTATAACGTCGCCATGGAGACACCTGAAACACCAGGCGAAGCCGGCCTTGGCGATGCGCAGTCCTCGAATCCTCCCGACGACGATGAGATGATCGAGCCCGACGCCGATCCGCTCGACACCGACGTCGAGGATGCCGACCTCTTCCTCGGCGACGGTGACGAGGAGGACGAGGACGTCGTCATCGACGACGAGGAGATCTAGCCGGCCGTTACAGCGCGCTCGCGTGAGTCCGGCGCACCGCCGGGTAGCTTGCAGAGCGTGAGCCCGATCGAAGGCCCTACCGACGTCACGCCGCGCGGTTGGTGGCACACGCTGCGCGACGCCGTCAAGGAGTTTCGCAACAACGACCGCACCGACGACGCGGCCGCGCTCACCTATTACACGGTGCTGTCTCTGTTTCCGGGACTGATCGTCTTGGTCTCAATGCTTGGCGTCTTCGGCAATCAGGAGACGATCGCGAGCCTGCTCAGCATCATCGACGATCTCGGCTCGCAGTCGACCGTCGATGCGATCAGGGACCCCGTCGACGACATCGTCAAGAGCTCCGGCGCTGCCGGCTTCGCGCTCGTCCTCGGCATCGTTTTGGGCCTGTCGTCGGCGTCGGCGTACGTCGGCGCCTTCATGCGCATCTCGAACGAGATCTACGAGACGGAGGAGGATCGGCCGTTCTACAAGCTGCGCCCGTTGCAGATGGGGATCACCTTCGTAATGACGATGATCCTCGTCGCCGTGCTGCTCGCACTCGTGCTCACCGGGCCGCTGGCTGAGGCAATCGGCGACGAGGTCGGCGTCGGCGACACGGCTCTCACCCTCTTCGCGATCGCCAAATGGCCGATCCTGTTCGCGATGGTGGTGGTCGTCATCGGTCTGCTCTATCGCTGGTCGCCGCACACCTCGCACGAGGGACTTCGCTGGATCCTTCCCGGCAGCGCTCTAGCGACCGTTATCTGGCTACTCGCCTCGGCTGCCTTCAGCGCCTACGTCGCCAATTTCGGCTCCTACGCCAATACCTACGGCAGCCTCGCCGGAATCATCGTCTTCCTGATCTGGCTTTGGCTGACAAACATCGCAGTCATCCTCGGCGCCCAGTTCGCGCGCGAGCTCGAGCGCACAGCCGCAGCCGCGGCGATCCCATTCGCCCCCGACGAGCCGGTGCCGCTCGACCCGGTCGACCGCGAGCTCGCGCCGCATTACTCGCCGGCTACTGCTGACGGCACGACGAAGGGCTCGGCATCGCCACGCGCCTCCGATGAGACCGTCGCCGAGTCCTCCTCCGCGACCGACGACTCGTCCGAGCGTCGATAAGAGCGCAATCGTCGCCTTGCTCAGAAATGCCTGCACGCAGGCGCGAGGAGGTCTCGCCTGACCAAGCCCACCTTTAAAGCTCTGTCAGCTGCGTGGCTCTGACGGCGACTTGCAATAGATGAAGACCAGGGAAGAGATTTGCGCCGTCCGGGTCTCTTACTACCTTGAGCTCAATGAGTAGCCAGGGTCAAATAGAAGCCCTCCAGGCTCCGCTCGGGGAAGCTTTAGCAGCCCCGACCGCGCTGCCGCTGATTCGCACATTCATCCGTGAGCTCGGTGAGGGCGACGCTGTCGGCGCGGTGTTCGCGGTTCGCGAGCGCGAGCGACGCACGCGCAGAAGCGGCGAGGACTTCATCAGGCTGATCGTTTGCGACCGCACCGGCTCGGTCGAGGCGGTGGCATGGGACGACGTCGACGAAATCTTCGAATGCTGCGCGCCCGGGGCCGTGGTTCACATCGAAGGCAAGTTCTCGATCCATCCCCAGTACGGCTCGAAGATCACCATTCGCTCGATTCGCGCCGCCGACCCCGGCGAGTATCAGCACGACGACCTCGCCGAGGGCCCGCCGGTCTCGGTCGATCAGCTCGAGACGCAGCTGCGCGAGCTGCTGGCAACCATCCAGAACCCGCACCTCGGTGCCCTGCTCGAGCGCATCTTCGGCACCGGCTCGGAGATCTGGGAGCGCTTCCGAATCGCCCCGGCGGCCAAGTACTACCACCAGGCATATCCGCACGGCTTGCTCGACCACACCGTTTCGGTCGCCGAGGCTGTGAGCGCTGCGGCTGCAGCCTTTCCCGGGATCGACCGCGATGTAGCCGTCACCGGAGCGCTGCTTCACGACATCGGCAAGACGCAGGCCTACAACGACGACCGACTGGCAATCGACCTCACCGACCTCGGGCGCCTTCAGGGGGAGATCCCGCTGGGCTACTACCTCGTGCGCAGCGAGATCGAGCGGATCGAGGACTTCGATCCCGAGCTCGCCCGGGCGGTCCTGCACATCGTCCTCTCTCATCACGGCAAGCTCGAGCGCGGCTCGCCGGTGGTCCCCGCCACGCGGGAGGCCACCCTCGTGCACGCGATGGACAACCTCGGCGGCACTCTCGGCAGCTTCGATCGCATCGAGCGCGAGCTGCCCGACGGCCAGACCTGGTCGCGCTTCGACCGCGGCATCGACTCCGCCGCTTATTTCTCTGGCCGAGCTGCCTAGCTCGGCCCGAAGCGCTTCGTGCAGCGCTGTACTCGGTCACCGACGCGTTCGGGCTTCGAGTCGGCGATCGCTCGTTGGATGCAGTCCTGGAGGGCTTGCGAGTCGGTCTCGTCGAAGGCGTCATCGATCTGGCTCTGCACGTTTCCAGGCAGGGTGTTGAAGCCCTCGAAGCTCTCGTTGAACGAGTCGAGGCTTTGGCCGACCACGTCATTGGTGGTATCGAGCGTCGGTTTGACGATGAAGAGGTAGACCGCGCCGAGAATCACCACGGTGGTGACGATCTTGATGATCGGGTTGATGATCGTGCCGGCGCCAAGCATCTGATCCCCCTCGGGCGTCGAGTTGGCGGCACTCTATCCACCGAGCGGTCCGCGCGTGGGCGCGATCAGCCGAAGAGCAGTTGGTCTGCGAGGTCGCGACAGCGCTGCATCGCTCGCGACTCATACCCGGCGTCTTTGACGCATTGCTCGATCCGTACCGCGCCGCCGGCGTCGCCTTGGGCGGCGACGCAGGTCGCATACGAGAGCGCGAAGTTGCGGCTGCTCTGGACGTTGTGCACGACACGCTCGGCGAAACGCTCGCATTTCTGCGTCGGCGTGAGCTGATCCTCCGCCCGCTTGAGGCAGGAACGGATCTCCCGGGCGGCCTCAGGCCAGGTCGAATTGAGGCTGGCGATGAACGAGCTGGTGCGTGATTGAGCGGTCTCCAAAGCGATGTTCTGCGTCAGCTCGTGACTGCGCTGCTGCGCCTGCTCCTGGGACTGGCGAACGCTCTCGTTGACCTCGCTGATCGTCTTCTCGGTCGTGTCGAGGATCGGCCGGACGATGAAGATCCCCACCGCGGCCAGGATCGCGACCGTGGTCACGATCTTGATGATCGGGTTGATGATGGTGCCCGCACCGATCACGAATCCCCCTCGCTGCGTGAAGAACGAGTAGCAATTTACGCACTTTGCGTAGCGGCGCGCCGACCGCGGGCTCGGACCCCAATATCCTCGACGCAATGGCG
>JBKJXG010000397.1:0-3231 GCA_046716525.1 Solirubrobacterales bacterium | reverse complement strand
GCCCGGAACCCCGCGCAGCCGCTCGAGCGGCCTGCCGACCGCTGAGGCAAGCGGGGTGACCAGCCGCGGGCTGAGCAGCGTGACGCCGAGGAACACAGCCGCCGCGCCGACGCCGACCCAGACCTCGCCTGGGTCGAGGATGCTGAACAGCCCGAGCAGCATCGCTCCGATCCCGAGCGCCGTGAGCACGAGCCCGATCGCGCTGCGCAGGCGCCGCTCGCGCGGGGTCGACACCACCGCCCCTTCACGCAGACCGGTCACCGGCGGCACCCGGGTTGCGCGTAGGGCCGGTAGCAGCGCCGCGAGGACGGTGAGTCCCGTGCCCAGCACCAGGCCGATGATCACCGTGCGCGCCGCGACCACGGCTCCGGTCGCGGGCAGGTCGATCCCGATCGCCTCGAACAGCGCCTTGATCGCCGGCGCGAAGCCGATCCCCGCGAGGATCCCGATTGCGGCGGCGAGCAGCCCGGTCACGAACGCCTCGGTCACCACCGTGCCGAGGATTTGACGCCGCTTGGCCCCGAGCGTGCGCAGCATCGCGAACTCGCGCGTGCGCTGGGCCACCGTGATCGAGAAGGTGTTGAAGATCAGGAAGGCGGCAACGAACAGCGAGACCCCGGCGAAGATCAGCAGCGCCGTCTTCAGGATGTCGATGAACTCGCCGACGTCGTCGCGCTGGGTCTCGACGTTCTGGGCGCCGGTCTCGGCCTTGACCGAGTTGGGCAGCGCCGCCGAGAGGTTGGCGGCAAGCACTTCGGGCGTGGTGCCCTCGTCGGCGGCGACCGAGATCTGGTCGAACTCGCCCTGCTTGCCCGTGATCCGCTGCGCCTCTGGAAGCGTCAGCAGTGAGAGCGTCGCACCTCCGAATGAGTCGATCTCGCCGAGCGTTGCGATCCCGACGAGGGTGTACTCGCTCGCCGCCTCCTTGCCCGCGATCTCGATCTGGTCGCCGAGCGCGAAGCCCTCGTCGTCGGCGGTGGCCTTGTCGACCACCACCTCGTCGTCGGCCGCGGGTGGCGCGCCCTCGACATAGGTCAGCGGATCGAAGCGCTCGGGCCCCGCCGAGAATCCAAAGCTCGGCGCGCCGTTTCCGCCTCGCGGCTCGCCGTCGGACCCGATGATCGACACCTGGGGGTCGCCGATCCCGCCCGCGGCCACTCCGACGCCGTCGGTGCGGCGGACCCGGTCGAGGATCGCGTCGCTGAACGGCGGCACCTGACCGTCATCGGTCTGGATCACCTCGCGCTTGGTGATCACTGCGTCGACGCCCTCGTTCGACTGGGTGAAGATCTGCTCGAACGAGCGGTCGATCGTGTCGGTGAGCACGTAGGTGCCGGTGACCATCATCACCCCAAGCACGATCGCGAGCGCGGTCAGCGCGGTGCGGAGCTTTCGCTCCCAGAGGTTGCGTACCGCGATCGCAGCCACTAGGCGACCTGCTTCATCAGGTCGAGGACCTGCTCCGGGCTTTCCGCTGGCCCGTCACGGACGATCCGCCCGTCGACCAGGACGACGACGCGATCCGCGGTCGCCGCGGCGGCAGCGTCATGGGTGACCATGACCACCGTCTGGCCGAACTCGTCCACGGCCCGGCGCAGCAGGGCCAGAACCTCCTCGCTTGAGCGCGAGTCGAGGTTGCCGGTCGGCTCGTCGGCGAAGACCACCGTGGGCTTCGCGAGCAGCGCCCGGGCGATCGCGACGCGCTGCTGCTGACCGCCGGAGAGCTCGGCAGGCCGGTGAGAAAGTCGATCGCCGAGCCCGACGGCCGAGATCAGCGCGTCGAGGCGCTGCGGGTCCGGGTCGCGACCGGCGAGCTTCAACGGCAGCAGGATGTTCTCCTCGGCGCTCAGCACCGGGAGCAGATTGAAGAACTGAAAGACGAAGCCGATCTTGTCGCGGCGAAGCTCCGTCAGCTCACTGTCGTCGAGGCCGCTGAGATCGACCTCGTCGATCGTCACCCGGCCGGAGGTTGGGTAGTCGAGGCCGGCGAGCATGTGCATCAGCGTCGACTTGCCCGATCCCGACGGGCCCATGATCGCCGTCGACCTGCCCTCGGGGAAGTCGATGCTGACCCCGTCGAGCGCGCGCACGGCGGTCTCGGCCTCGCCGAACACGCGGGTCAGGTCGGTCGCTTGAACGATCGGCGAAACGGCGGTGGCGGTCACGGATCTCCTTTGCGTTTGGGACGAGCCAGGCGGCAGCCTAACGTCCCGGTGGCGCGAGCAAGGATGCAGGCACGTCGGCGATCCCGATCGCCTGGTTGAGAGTCGAGCTCGGCTTCGCGATCAGCCAGCCGTCTCCCTCGCGTACCAGGTAGATGATGTCGTCCACGACCGAGGCCTCGCTGCGGTCGGCGAACTGGGTGACGACCGTCGCCACCATGCGTCCGGTTTCACCGTCAATCTCGACTGAGCGCAGGTCGGTGACCTCGGCGTGCTTCCGAACCGGAAGGCCTCGCGGGTCGCGGTAGCCGATCGAGGCCTCGCGCGAGGCGGCGCAGCCGCCGGCCGGCTTCGGCAACGTGATCTCAGTGAGAGCCCCGGGGGCGAGGGCGCCTCGATTTCCGACGCCGGGCCGAGGTCGGGCTCGTCGCGCTCTCCGCAGCCGGCAAGTGCCACCATCGCCAGCAGCACGGGCCAGACCGCCATCGGGGCCGTGTTGCGCAAGCTCGCCAATCCGCCCCAATTGTCATCGATCCGCCCGCAGCGTCCGTTGCGCATCTGGCGCGAGGATTAGCAACCGTTAACACCGACCGCTACCTTTTCGCGCTCCGCATGCCCCTGCTCAAGACACCCAAGCGCAGCAGCCGGCGCCGAGAGTCCGGCGACCACGCCCATGCCGCGCCCCGCCGTCGCCCGGCGCCGCGGCCGAGCGGCCAGCCGCCACTGGTCTCGGTCGAGGAAACCGTCGTCTATCCCGGCGGCCACGTCGCTCTCGAACGGCTCTCGCTGGCGATCGGCCGCCGCGCGATCCGCCCGCAGAGGATCTCATCGTCGCCGAAGCGGTTCGGCATCCACTCGTCGCCGTAAGTGAGCACTCGGTCGATGACACCCCTGCCGTGACCGCCGACCAGGACCGGCGGATGCGGCTTGGTCAGCGGCTTGGGCCAGCACCATATGCGCTCGAAATCGACGTGCTTGCCGTGGTAGGAGGCCTCGTCTGTGGTCCAGATCTGCTTCATCGCCTCGACGCGCTCGCGCATGATCCCGAAGCGCTTGGCCTGGTCCGTAC
>JBKJXG010000396.1:0-4982 GCA_046716525.1 Solirubrobacterales bacterium | reverse complement strand
CCCGGATCGCCGCCCGGCGTCGGCTGCAGCAGCGTTGAGCATGCTCGAGCGCTCGCTTGCCGGCTCGCCCTGGCGAACCTCAGGTGCGATGTAGCTCTCGGTGCCGATGACGAGGCCGGTGCCCGTCAGCGCCGTAGCGCCCGCGGGCTGGGCGATGCCGAAGTCGGTCAGGCGAGCCTTGCAATTCCTTGCCACCAGCACGTTGTGGGGCTTGATGTCTCGGTGAAGGACGCCCGCGGCGTGCATATGGCGCAGGGCCTCGAGCAGGTCTCGTGCCAGGTCCTCGATCGGCGGCACCTCGCCCGATTCGATCCTGGCGGCGAGATCACCGCCCTCGACGTATTCCATCACCAGGTACGGCCGCGCACCGGCGCCGTAGTCCCAGATCCCGACGAGATTCGGGTGCTTGAGAGAGGCGGCGGTGTGAGCCTCGCGCTGGAAGCGGGCCTGGTACTGCGGGTCGCCGGCGATCATGTCGGAGAGCACCTTCACCGCCACCTCGCGGTCGAGGCGCTCGTCGACGGCGAGCCAGACCGCGGCCATGCCGCCGCTGCCCAGTCGCCGTTCGAGCCGATAGCGCTCGCCGAGCAGCGCGCCGGCCGCGATCACCACGCTCTCGTCGGTGCTCAAGGGATCCACGTCCTCACCAGTTCCCGGTCGCCGCCCGCCCTAATCCGCAGAGACGGGCGCCGGGTGAGTCTACGGCGCGGCTTTCGCCGCTGCCTTCTGAAATGCCGTCCAAGATGGCTTCGGCGCCAGGTCCTGCGTGTACAAGCCTGAGGTCGGACACCAGTCGCAGATCTTCTCGCTCGAGTCGCGCCAGCTGAACCAGGTCACGTTCTCGACGTTGAGCTTGTTGATCGATTTCTGGAAGTACTTGTAGACGACCTTGACGAGCTTCGCCTGGCCCTTCTTGCCGACGTTCAGGGGGTTGCCGGAACTGGCTGAGCCCGCGCCGATCTCGGTGATCCAGAGGCCGCTGCCCTTGTCCTTCCCTCGCTTCATCTCTTTCCTGAAGCGCAGCACCTGATCTTTGATCTTGGGCAGACCGGCTCCGTAGGGATGCACCGCAACGCCGTCGAAGTCCGCCTCGACGCCGGGCACCTTGTACAGGTCCGCGAGGTATTCGGGGCCGGGAACGGCCTTCTTCGAGCCGTCGAGCGACGGCATGCCGCCAAGGACGATCTGGGCAGCCGGGTCACGCGCGCGAATCGCGTCGGCGGCGCTGGAGAGCAGCTTCGCGTACCCCGTGGGTGAGGGCTTGGGAAGGTAGAAGCTCTTCGAGTTCATCTCGTTCCAGATCTGCCAATCCTGAATCGGCAGCTTGGGCAGGCTCGGGTTGAGGGTCCAGAACTCGCCGTTGGGCCCGTAGCGGGCGACGGCGTCGCCGATGAACTTGTTCCAGGCGGCCAGCCCTGCCGCATTGCGCACCGGAGTGATAAAGCACTTCTTGCCCTTGCACTTGGCATTGTCGAGCTCCGAGACCCACGCCGGGGTGGCGAAGACGAACGGCAGCACGATCATCCCGTTCTTGGCCGACTCGGCGACGGTGTCGTCGAAGGCCTGCCAGTTGTAGTCGTCGGCGCCAGTCGGGTCTATCGCCGCCCAGTTCATGATCGCGCGCAGGGTTCCGACCCCGCCCTCGCCCATCAGCCTGTACTCATCGGCGCTGAGCGCCGTCTGCGATGAGACGCCGAAGAAGCTTGCCGGCGGAGCGGCGGCCTGGGCGCTTGCAGCGCTCAGGGTCAGGGCGGCAACGAGCGTGGCGGCTGCCATGGATGTTCGCGATGCAAGTCTTTTCAAGTTGTTCATATTCGGTTCAACACGCTAGCGAGTCAGGGTTGCGGTCGGCGCATCAGGATCGTTCCCGGGCGGTCCGAGGTGGGCGCTCAGCTTGCGTCCGGAGGCTCGATCTCGCGCTTGAGGATCTTCCCGGTCGGCCCCTTCGGGAGCTCGTCGACGAACCAGATCTGGCGCGGGTACTTGTAGGCGGCGACCTGCTCTTTGACGTGGTCGCGCAACTCGTCCTCCGTTGCGTCGGCGCCTTCCTTGAGCGCGACCGCGGCGCCGACCTCCTCGCCAAGGTCGTCGTGGGCGACGCCGATCACCGCCACCTCGCGCACCGCCGGGTGCTCGTACATCACCTCTTCGATCTCGCGCGGGTAGATGTTGTAGCCGCCGCGGATGATCAGGTCCTTCTTGCGGTCGACGATGAAGAAGTAGCCGTCCTCGTCGATCGTCGCCATGTCTCCGGTCTTGAACCAGCCGTCTGCGTCGATCGACTCCTCGGTCGCCTCGGGCTTTTTCCAATAGCCCTTCATCACGTTGTGGCCGCGGATCACGATCTCCCCGGGCTCGCCCTGGGCGACCTCGTTGCCGTCGTCGTCGACGACCTTCATCTCGACGCCCTCGATCGGTGTTCCGATCGAGCCCGGCTTGCGCTCCATGTCGGGGTGGTTGAACGAGGCGACCGGCGAGGTCTCCGAGAGGCCGTAGCCCTCGAGGATCTTGCAGTCGAGCGCCTCCTCGAACGCCTTCATCACCTCGACCGGCATCGCTGAGCCGCCCGAAGCGCAGATTTCGAGCGACGAGGTGTCGAAGTCGTCGCGATCTGGGTGGTTGAGAATTGCCGCGTACATCGTCGGCACGCCCTGGAACACGTCGACCGTGTCGCGCTGGATGATCTCCAGCGCCTTACCGGGATCGAAGCGCGGGATCAGCGTCAGCGTGCCGGCAGCCTTGATGCAGGTGTTGAGGCCGCAGGTCTGCCCGAAGGAGTGAAACAGCGGCAGCGCACCGAGAATCACCGGCTCGTCGGGAAGCGCGAACAGCTTCACCGCGAGCTCGACGTTGCGACCGAGGTTGGAATGGGTCAGCTCGGCCCCCTTTGGCGTCCCCGTCGTGCCCGAGGTGTAGAGGATGACCGCGGTGTCGTCGTCGTCACGGTCGGCGACATCGAAGGAACCCTCGTGCTCGCCGACGAGCTTCTCGAACTCACCGGGCTCGACCAGGATCAGTTCTGCGCCGGAGTCGGCGGCTCCCTGCTCCGCGGCCTCGGCGAAGCCGTGCCAGGCAAACAGGACCTTGGCCTCGGAATCGGTGAGATAGAAGCCGACCTCGCGCTTCTTCAGCAACACGTTCATCGGCACGACGACGGCGCCGAGGCGCAGCACGCCGTAGTAGATCGCGGCGAAGTAGGGAACGTTGGGGAGCATGATCCCGACTCGGTCGCCCGCCTCGACTCCCTTGTCGGCGAGCAAGTTCGCGACCCGCGCCGAGGCATCGTCGAGCTGTGCGTAAGTGACCTCGGCGTCGTCGAGCTTCATCGCGACGCGATCGGGATGCTCGGCGGCGCTCGCCGCCAGGTTCTCTGCCAGGTTCATCGCTGCTCTCTCTCCTCGTTTACTCGAGCCGGTCGCCGGGCGGCTACCCCGCGCGTGTCGAGTGTATTCACGCCGGGTGCTCCCACGCACGCGCAATACTGGCGCCGTGGAGGCAACCGTCGCACCGCCCAACCAGATTCTCGCGCGATCGGCGCTCGAGCTCGCCGCCGCGATTCGCAGCGGCGAGGTCAGCTCGCGCCAGATCGTCGATGCGCATATCGAGCTGATCGAGCGCCGTAACCCACAGGTCAACGCAATCGTCGCCACCCGCTTCGACGAGGCGCGCGCCGAGGCTGAGGCCGCCGACGCTCGTGTCGAGGCAGCGGTGGCCGACGACGAGCTGCCACCGTTTCTCGGCGTCCCCTGCACGGTCAAGGAGTCCTTCGCCGTCGCCGGCATGCCGCACACCGCAGGCTCACTCGACCGCGAGCATGTGATTGCCGAGCAGCCCTCCACCGCTGTCTCCCGTCTGATCGAGGCCGGGGTGATCCCACTCGGGGTCACGAACACATCCGAGCTGACGATGTGGATCGAGTCCAAGAACCGTGTCTGGGGGCGCACCGAGAATGCCTATGACGCCCGGCGCACCGCAGGTGGCTCTTCGGGCGGCGAGGGCGCCGCGATCGGCTCGGGCTTTGCGCCGATTGGGCTCGGCACCGACATCGGCGGCTCGATTCGTCTCCCCGCCTTCTTCAACGGCTGCTTCGGGCACAAGCCGACCGGCTGTCTCGTTCCTCACAGCGGCCATTACCCAGTGCCCAACGAGCGCGGCTCGGCGCTGTTCGGCGCGGGGCCACTGGCACGGCGCGCCGAGGACCTGATGCCCTTCCTGCGGGCAACGGCCGGCCCGGACGGCATCGACACGACCATCCGCGAGGTCGCGCTCGGCGATCCGGCCGACGTCTCGATCGAGGGTCTTCGAGTGGTGATCTCCGACGACGCTTCGCTGCTTCCGGTGTCGCTCGAGCTTCGCAACGCGCGAGTCCGCGCCGCCCGCGCGCTTCAGGAGGCCGGAGCCAACGTCGTTCGCGTCTCCTTGCCCGGCGTGCGCATGGTGCTGCAGCCGTATCTGAACGCGATGCGCGAGTCCGGCACCTTGCGCGAGATCCTCGTCGAGGGACGTGGTGGCGAACTGCCGCCGCTGCGCCGCCTGTTCGCCGACGCGGCCCGACGGCGCAGCCGCCACACGGCGCCGCTGCTGATCACGCTGGCCTCAGAACACGCGAGCAAGTACACGCCGAAACGCCTCGAGCGCCGCGCCGCCGCCGCCGAGCGCTCGATCGCGGCTGAGGTCGAGGACGCGATCGGCGACGGCGTGCTCCTGCACCCCCCCTTCTCGCGCGTCGCGCCCCGGCACGGACGCACGATCGGGCGACCGTGGCTGCTCGCCCCGATGGCGTTGTTCAACATGCTCGGCCTCCCGGTGACCCAGGTGCCGCTCGGCCTCAACCCGCAGGGCCTGCCGCTCGGGGTTCAGGTTGCAGCCGGCCGCGACCGCGACCACGTTGCGATCGCGGCCGCGCTGGAGCTCGAGCGCGCCTTCGGCGGCTGGGTTGCGCCGCCTACTCGACCGTGACCTCGCCCTCCATGCCCTGGTCG
>JBKJXG010000395.1:0-4552 GCA_046716525.1 Solirubrobacterales bacterium | reverse complement strand
CAGGTCGGCGACCTCGCGGCGAATCGTCTCCAGCGAACGTCGCGTCTCGGTCTCGATGTCCTTGCGCGCCGCGGCGACGAGCTCCTCGCGCTTGGACTTGCCCGCGGCCGTCGCCTCGGCGACGGCTGCCTCCGAGGCCTTGCGCGCGCGCTGGACGATGTCATCTGCCTGCTGGCGCGCCTCGCGCAGGCGCTGGCGGTACTCCTCCAGCAGATCGTCGGCTTCGGCGCGCTGGCGCTCCGCGGCCTCGATGTTCTCCCTGACGGCGTTGGCGCGCTTTTCCAGCGCCTCGCCGATGCGCGGAAACGCGGCCCTCGAGAGCACGAACATCGTCACCCCGAACGCGAGCAGCGTCCAGAACATGAGACCGAGCGCGGGCGAGACGAGAAAGCTCCCGCCCTCGTCCTCTGCGGCCGCATGCTCGGCTTGAGCCACCAGCAGCCCGGCTATGTCTCCAAGGATCTCCACAGTCAGCGGCCTAGAGGAAGAAGGCGATCAGGCCGAAGATGAACGTGTAGAAGGCGACCGCTTCGGTCAGCGCGAAGCCGAGCCAGCGGATCGACTGCAGCTCGTCCTTCATCTCGGGCTGGCGGGCGACCGACTCGATCTCCTTGCCGAAGATGATGCCGATGCCGATGCCCGCTCCGATCGAGCCGAGTCCAGCGCCGACGCCGAGGGCGACCGATTTGAGCCCGCTCTCGACGGGTGCGAGGTCGACCGCTTGGGCCGCCTGTGCAATCGGAATCAAGAGGTCCATGTCGTATTGCTCCTTTTCTTAGTGGCTTTCGGCGGTCGCGCCGCCGATGTAGATGGCTGTCAGGGTCGAGAAGATGAATGCCTGAAGCGTCGCGACCAGCCCGATATCGAAGACGAAGAACGCGAACGACATCGGGAACGTCAGGGCGCCGAGCGCGGCGAGGCCGAGCAGGACGGCGAGACCGCCGGCCATGAACAAGATCAGCAGGTGTCCGGCGAGGATGTTGGCGAACAGCCGCACCGAGAGCGAGATCGGGCGGACGAGGTGCGAGATCGCCTCGATCGAGAAGATCGCCGCCTTGCCGAACGGGTTCATGCTCTCGAGGCCGGGAGGCAGCCACGACTTGAAGTAGCCGAAGAAGCCCTTGGCGCGGATGCCCTCGACGTGATAGACGCCGGTCGAGATCAGCGCCAGCACGAGCGGGATCGAGATGTTCGCCGTCGCCGCGTAGATCGCGAACGTCGGCAGCTGGAGACCGAAGATGTCGACCTTGTGCTCGGTGTTGGTCGGCAGCGGCAGGTAGCCGAGCATGTTCGAGAACCAGATGAAGAAGAACAGGCCGGCGAGATAGGGGAAGTAACGACGGGCGAGCTTCTCATCGGGGATGTTGCCCTTGGTGATGTTGTCGCGGGTCAGGTCGTAGGCGAGCTCGACCGCCATCTGGACCTTGTTGGGCTCGCGCTGCATGCGCCTCGCGACGAATGTCATGGCGCCGATCGTCAGCGCGCTGGCGAGAGCCAGGTAGAGCACCGCCTTGGTGATCGAGAAGTCGATGCCGCCGATCGAGATCTCGATCCACGGCTCGAGCAGGAACTCGTTCTGCGGCTGAAACTCCTCGTTTTCGCCGGCGCTGCCGGCGACCACGAGCAGAATCGCGGTGATACCGAAGTAGATCCCGAACCCGAGCAGGACCTTCGCCTTGCGGCTCATGCGAGGCCCTGATCACTGTCGACAACGACCTTGTCGTCGTTGGGGTAGAGGAGCTTGGTGACGCCGAGGGAGGCGAGATGGGCCGTGACCAAGATCACGCTGAGCACCGCGGCAGCAAGCCCATCCGAGCGCTCCGCGAGCAGCCCGACGATGAGGATCGCCCCGGTCACGAGCCACAGCCGTCCGAGCATGGCTGCCCCCATCACCCCCATCGCGAGGCGGCGATCGCCGCGGCGCAAAGCCGCGGCGGCGCGTGAGTCGGCGACGGCAAGAATCGCATGCTGGGCGATCCAAGCCGCTGCCGCAACCGCAAAGCCCAGCATCGGCAGGTCGGCCACTACGAATACGGGGAACGCCAGCGCGAGCAGGCCGAGGTCGGCATAGCGCAGCACCAGTGGCGCGCGACCCGCGCGACCCTCGGGGGTCGACACGTCAGATCCGCTTAAAGCGAGCGTAGACAAGAGCAAGACCGGCGACGAGGCCGGCGAACAGCCCAGCTAGGCCGAGCGGCACGGCAAGGCCCACCAGCGAGCCGAGCCCGTACCCGATCGCTGCGCAGGTCGCCATCGCCGCTATCAGCGAGATGCCGGCCGTGGCGGCGTCCGCCCTCGTCGGAGGGTCTGTCATCGAAGTAGTTGAAGTGGCGGCCGGACAATGAGGTCGCGGTTCCGATCGGTAGTCCCGTGGATGAACAAGAAGAGCAACCTGCGAGCCGAAGCCGACGGCTTGGCAGACGGCGACTATAGCCGAATGCTGACGCCTCGGGATGCGCGCTTGTAACACGCTTGTAACACCCGGTGCTATCGCCTCTTCAGGTCGAGTCGACGGCTTTGAACTCGCCTGTCTCGAGCTCGCGCGCAACCTCTTCGTCGACCTCGTGCGGACCGACGGGCGCCCCGAGCGCATCGGCGAGCTCGCGTGATCGCGCGCGGCGCAGCTTGAGGATCTCGAGCGTGACGATGAGGTAGAAGCTGGCGGCAAGGGCGAGCACGAGACAGGCGACCATCACCGCTGTCCACACCGGGTCGAGGCTGCCGCCGTCGTCGGAGTAGGGGACGAAGCGAAGCGCGAGCGCGAGCCCGGCCATGATCAGGGTCCAGCCGTACAGGTAGGCGAGCGTGCGCCGCTGCGAGAAGCCGATGTTCGTCATCCGGTGGTGGAAGTGCCAGCTGTCGGCACGATAGATCGGGCGGCGGTACTTGATTCGCTTGGCGATGACGAAGCCCGTATCGAGGATCGGCACGGCCAAGATCAGCAGCGGGAAGAACAGGGCAACGACGGCATTCGTCTTCAGCGCCCCCTGGATCGCGATCGCCCCGAGCAGGTAGCCGAGCAGGTTCGAGCCCGTGTCGCCCATGAAGCTCGAGGCCGGCGGAAAACCGTGGCGAAGGAAGCCGAGCGCGCCGCCCGCGGTCAGCGCCGCAAGCACACCGGCGCCGGTCTTGTCGAGCGAAAGCGCGATCGCCGCGAGCGTGCCGGCGGAGATCACGCAGACGCCGGCGGCGAGCCCGTCGATGCCGTCGATCAGGTTGATCACGTTGATCACCGCGACGATGCCGACGATCGTCAGCAGATGCCCGAGGTGGACGTTTCCCAGCAGCCAGGCATCGTTGAGGATCTCGACCGAACGCATGTCGACGCCGCCCACGAACGGCAGCGTGAAGACCGAGACGTTGACGCCGTTTAAGGCGGGGATCGTCGCGGCGGTGACCTGACCGGCGAGCTTGAACAGTGGATTGAGCTCGAAGACGTCGTCGAGCACCCCGACGATCGTGATCACGACCGCGCCCGCGAGCAGCGCCTGAGTCTGAAGCGCCCACGGCAGGAACAGCACCGCAGCAACCGAGACGCCGACGAAGATCGCCAGCCCACCGAGCTTCGGCGTCGGCTTCGTGTGCAGGCTGCGCTCGTTGGGATAGTCGATGGCGCCGATCCGCCAGGCGATGCGCTCGGCAACCGGAACCAGGAGCCAGGCGAGGATTGCAGCAACGCCGAAGGCGAAGAGCGCGTAGATCGTCTCTGGTCGCTGGTCTACGAACATTGCCCGCAAGTCTCCTGCCTGCGGCGGCGGGGACTATCGCAGTGCAGCCTCGACGGCGTCGGCAAGCAACGCCGGGTCGCGCGCGTTACGGGGGCCCGGTAGAGAGTCGCGCTTGACCAGCTCGAGATCATCGGCGCGCTCGAGCGAACGCAGGCTCCCGTCGGCGATCAGCTTCTCGTCGACCGCGCCCATGCGTCCGCTGAAGATTGTGTAGACGGGCGTACCCAGAGCCACGGCCTCGCGGTTCATCGTGCCACCGGCACTGACGACAACGTCGGCGAACGCGATCAGGCTCTGGGCGTCGATTGCGCGCTCTGGCACGATCAGCGAGGGGCCTGCGTGCGCTCTGAGCTCAGCAGCCTGGCGCGCGGTGCGCGGGATCACTACAGCAGTCGTTGCCTCTGCCGCCACGAGGCGCTCGATCACCGAGGCGTAGACCTCGTTGTCGGCGTGGTAGGCCGAGCTCTCGGGCGGCGGACGGACCACGGCAAGGATCGAGCGCGGCTCGACCTCGAGCTCGGCCAACACTGCCCGGTCGGGCTCGAAGTCGGCGAGGTAGTAATCCTCCTTCAGGCCCGGGTAGCGAACGAGCTTGTCTGCGCTGGCCCCGGCCCGCCTCAGGCGGTCGATCGGTATCGCGTCGGGAACGATCACGCGGCGCGCGACTCGCCAGCTGATCTTTCGCTGCAGGCCGGCCCATTCGTAGTCCTGCATCTGAACCGAGGGGATGCGCAACACCGAGCCGACGACGGCGACGTCGACGGAACCGTGGGCCAGGGCGAGGTCGAAACGGCGAGGACGGGCCCAGCGCGCAAGCGCGGCGC
>JBKJXG010000394.1:0-7481 GCA_046716525.1 Solirubrobacterales bacterium | reverse complement strand
CGTATTTGTGAAAAAGAGACCGGCGCGGGGGGGGGCGGCGCGGGGGCTGCGGCGCGCGCCGGGGTCCCTCTCGGTGTCGTGCCGGTGGGCACGGCCAACGACTTCGCCCGCGCGCTCGGGCTTTCCGACGAGCTTGCCGAGGCGGTCGAGCTCGCCGCCACAGGAACCCGAACGCGGGCCGTCGACCTCGGTCGCGTCGGGGAGCGCCCGTTCGTCAACGCCGCCAGCGCCGGTCTCGCGCCGGTCGCCGCGCGCGAGGCCCACGGGCTCAAGCGGCGGCTCGGCCCCCTGGCCTATCTGGTCGGCGCCCTGCGCGCCGGCCTGCGCGCAGACCCGATTCGCTGCCGCGTGGTCTGCGACGACGTCGAGCTCTTCGAGGGCGAGGCGTGGCAGGTGATCGTCGCCTGTACGGGCGCCTTCGGCGGCGGCTCGGAGGGCGAGGCCGATCCTCACGACGGCCTCCTCGACGTCGTCATCATCGAGGGCAGCTCCCGGGCCCGGCTGATCCACCGCGCCTACGGCATTCGCGCGGGCGGGATCGAGGATCAGTCGGGAGTCGTCACCGGTGAGGGGCGCGAGGTCAACGTCGACACCGACGGTGTCAGCGGCTTCAACGTCGACGGCGAGGTGCTCGCAGACGAGCAGCTTCATTTTACGATCGAGCCGCGCGCCTTCGAGGTAGTGGTCGGCTGATGGGCCTCGGCCTGCGCAACCTGCGCCTCGATCCGCCACGCCTGCGGCGCGCCGAACCCGAGTGGAAGCGGGCGTGGCGCAAGTACCGGCTGATGGCGCTGACCGGCACCGCGGCAGTCGGCTGGTATGCGGCCGACAGCCTGCGCCACCGTCGTGAGGGCGCCTTCGGCTACGAGATCGAGCCCGATCTCGAGGTCGACTCGAACGATTTCTTGCGGGCAGCTGAGGCATTGACCGCGGCCAAGATCACCACAGGCAACAAGGCGGAACTCTTGATCAACGGCGACCAGATCTTCCCCGCGTTCATCGAGACGATCGAGTCGGCCCAAGAGACGCTCAACGTTCAGACGTACGTCTATTGGCGCGGCGACATCGCCGCCGAGGTGGCCGGGGCGATCGCCGCCCGCGCCAAGGCAGGGGTGCGCTGCAACGTCATCCTCGACGCCCTCGGAGCTGCTCAGATCAAGCGCTCGCTGATCAGCGACATGCGCGACGCAGGCGTGCGCGTGATCCTTTTTCGGCCGTTGAAGCCGTATGCGGTCAAGCGGCTGCAGAACCGCACGCATCGCCGCGTGCTGGGCGCCGACGGCCGCGTCGGCATGACCGGCGGCGTCGGCATCGCCGAGGAGTGGACCGGCGACGCGCAGGACTCCGATCACTGGCGAGACAGCCACGTGCGCGTCCGCGGGCCGGTTGTGCGCAGCATGCAAGGTGCCTTCGCCGAGAACTGGCTCGAGGCAACCGGCGAGGTGCTGGCCGGCGACGAGTACCTGCCCGACCTTGAACCGCTCGGCGACGAGGGCCGGATGCAGTTCGTGCGCTCGTCGGCGCAGGTCGGCGATACCAACGCCGAAGCCCTCTACTACCTCGCCATCGCCTCGGCCCAGCGCTCGATCGAGCTCACCGCCGCGTATTTCGTTCCAAGACCGGCCTTCACCGACGCGCTCGCGGCTGCTGCTGAGCGCGGGGTCGACGTCCGAATCCTCGTCCCCGGCCCGCACATCGACAAGGGCTTCGTCCGCGTCGCCGGCCGCGTCGCCTACGAGCAGCTGTTGGAGGCGGGGGCGCGGATCTATGAGTTCCAGCCAACGATGCTGCACGCGAAGACGGTCTGTATCGACGGCATCTGGTCGTCGGTCGGCACGATCAACTTCGACAACCGCTCGTTTCAGCTGCACGACGAGGTCACCCTGTGCGTCTGGGACAGGCAGTTCGCCGATGCGCTCTCGACAGCGTTCAGCGCAGACCTCGAGCGCTCCGACGAGATCTCCCCCGAGCGCTGGAGCAGTCGCTCGTTGTTTCAGCGCGCGACGGAGGCCTCGACGAAGCTGCTTCGCCGCGAGCTCTGAGGGCTCCCCGTATCCTGCGCCTCGTGCTGCTGACTCGAAGCCGATCTCCTCGCCGCCGTGCCGTCAAGGCGACGAAGCGTGCGAGCCGCCGGCTGCTCCCTGGTCGCCGTGTCGCGCCGCGTAACCCCGTGCTGGCCGCGCTCGGCAACGCCGACCAGGCGATGCTTCGCTTCCTGCGCACGCGCGGCCACACCGAGCCCGCTGAGACGATCATGAAGGCACTCGGGCTCGCCGGTGAGCATGGGTTTGTGTGGGCGGGGATCGGGGCGATCGGGGCCTCGGTCGACGAAAAGCGCCGAAATCAGTACCTCACCGCTGCGCTCGTCGCCCCGGCCGCCGTGGTCGTCAACTACGGCTTCAAGGTCGGCTTCGGGCGTGAGCGCCCGCTGATCGAAGATCACCCGGCGCTCGCCAGGGCCCCGAGCAAGCTCTCCTTCCCCTCGGCACATGCGACTTCGTCGGTGGCGGCGGTGACCGCGCTCGGGCGCGTACAGCCACTGGCTCGTCCCTATCTCTTCGCCCTCGCCGCGGCGATCTGCGTCGGGCGTCCCTACCTCGGCATGCACTACCCATCCGACGTCCTCGCCGGTGCCACGCTCGGCTTCGGGCTCGGAATGCTCGCCCCCGGGCTCGGTGAGGCGCCGACCGAGGAGCGCCTCTTCGAGCTCGCCGTCGACGCCAACGAGCGCGCGCAGGCGACCAGTCACGCTCCCGGCAACGGCGGCGCCAGCGCGGCCGCCGAGATCGACGACGTCGCCGAGGCCGGCGAGACTCCCTCCGAAACAGCGTGAAGATCGCAATCGTCGGCCTGCCGAACGCCGGCAAGTCGACGCTGTTCAACGCGCTGACGCGCGCCGGCGCGGAGACCGGCGACTACGCCTTCACCACGATCGACCCCAACGTCGCGGTGGTTCCGGTCCCCGACGAGCGCCTCGACCAAGTCGCCGCAACGGTGCGATCGAGCCAGGTCGTCAACGAGACGATCGAGTTCCACGACATCGCCGGGCTCGTCCCCGGCGCATCACAGGGAGAGGGGCTCGGCAACCAGTTTCTCGGCGCGATTCGCGAGACCGACGCGATCTGCCATGTCGTGCGCTGTCATCGCAGCGGCGGTGTGCCCCATCCCGAGGGACGGATCGATCCTCTCGACGACATCGAGCTGATCGAGACCGAGCTGCTCGCCGCCGACCTCGATCAAGCCGAGCGCCGCCTCGAGCGCGTGGTCAAGCAGGCCCGCTCCGGCGACAAGGAGTACGTCGCAGAACAGGCCTGGCTCGAGCAGGTAGTCGAAGGGCTGGGTGCCGGCAGCCCGGTTCGCGAGATCCCGCCTCCCGACGCGGCCAAGAACGCGCCCCGACGGCTGTTCGCGCTGACCTCGAAGCCGATCCTCTACGTCGCCAACGTCGACGAGGGTGTCGAGCGGGTGCCTGAGGCGGTCGCCCAGCACGCACGCGAGGTCGGCGCCGCCGCGGTCCCGATCTCGGCCCGGATCGAGGTCGAGCTCGGTGAGCTCGAAGATGAAGGTGATGCTGCCGAGATGCGGGCGGAGCTGGGGATCTCCGAATCCGGCTTGTCGCGCCTGATCGGCGCCGCCTTCGAGCTGCTGGAGCTGATCGTCTTCTTCACCGCGGGCGAGGACAAGGAGGCGATGGCACGCTCAGTTCGACGCGGCTCCACCGCCTGGGAGGCAGCGGGCACGATCCACGGCGAGATTCAGGACGCCTTCGTCCGCGCCGAGGTCGTCGCCTGGAGCGATCTCGTCGAGGCCGGCGGCTACGCCGGCGCTCGCGACCAGGGCAGGCTGCGCACCGAGGGTCGCACTTACGTCGTCGCCGACGGCGACGTGATCACGATCAAGGTCTGAGCTGCGTTAGCGGCGACAGCCAACGTCCAGATCCAAGTCGCGAAGGTCGGTCGATCAGCCGCCGAGCAGCTCCTCGCCGCGGTTTGAGACCGTGACGTGAATCGCACCCGGCTCGATCGCGTAGTCGAGCAAGGCAAGCGAACGAAGGCGATCGAGGACGAACTGAAAGGCGTTGGCCTGGCGCTTGGACTCGTAGTCTCGGCGAATGTCGAACGACCAGCCCGTGGTATGCAGCGAGTACTCGGCGGTCGCCTCCGGGTTGACGCCGACGAGCAGCTCTTGATAGTCACGATCGCGGACGGCGCTCGTCACCCGCAGCGGGGCGGCAGCACCACTTTCATTTCGCACCAGCTCCGCGAGGTAGGTGAGCGTCGCCAGCGCCTCCGGGCGCAACGCGCGGTAGAGCGCGGGCTCCTGGTCGAGCTCGCTCGCGAGCTCGCCGATGTCGCGGTCCGGCTCCCACCCCAGCGCCGGCTGATTCGGCAGCGGGACGAGCTCGCCGTCGTCGATCGCCGACTCGATCTCGTCGGGAGAGTCGAAGACCTCGGTCTCGTTCTCGGGATGAAACACCTCCTCCATGGTCGCCTTCGCGGTCGCGAGCTCGGCGGTCGCCTCGAGGCCGTCGGGGTCAGAGCGATAGCGCTCGAGGATCTCCTCGGACGCCCGCACCTTCCACAGGTACTGCGATGACTCGTCGCCGAGACCGCTGAGGAACTCGTAGGTCTCGGCATGTTCGGATGGTCCGGAATCGAAGTAGAGCTCGGCATAGCTGAGCTCGGCCGACGCCACGACCTCGGCGATCGGAGTGCTCGGCGGCGCGCCGGTAAAGGAGCGAATCGCCGTCTCGAGATTGCCGATCCCCATGTGGTAGGAGACGACCGCGAGATCGTCGGCGCCGAAGCGCTCGCGGGCTATGTCGAGGTAAGTGGCCGCGCCCTCGATCGCGGCAGCGGGATCGAAGCGCTGGTCGATCGCCGTGCGCTGGTCGCGCAGGCGCTGGGCCTGCTCGGGCGTGCTCGCATTCGCGATCTGCCCGGTCAAGGCGATACTGGCCGGCAAGTCGACGCTCATTCCAAGCAGGCCGGTTGCGGTCGAGGGGATGATCTGGGCAAGCCCGGAGGCCGCCTCGGGCGTCGGCCCGGCCATCACGTAAGGCCGGCCGGCGCTCTCGAGGAAGATCATCGCCTCGAGCGTGTCCGGGTCGGCGCCGTGGCGCTCGGCGGCAGCCTCGATCTCGTCGCGGTAGGCGATCGTGCGCCTGGCCGAGGCCGAGACGCCACCCGGGCTCTTCTCGTAGATCACGTGCGAAGCTCCCATGGCCGCTCGCGCCTCGAAGTCCGAACGCCGGCTCGGCCTCCAGTTCAGAGGATCGCGCGCCGGGGTGGCCAGGGCGCTGGCCTCGTTAGTGATCCGGGCGACCTCGACCTCGAGCGGCTCGCGATCACCGAAGCCGAGGCCGATCGCGATAGCGGCGACGCCGGCCGCCACCGCGACCAACACCAGCGTGGCGCCGAATGCGCGCGCGAACACATCTCGACGTCGCGGTTCGTCATCCACGGCGGGGCATGTTAGGGTCCGCCGCGGTGATCCCAAGCAGGCGCACCCGCCACATCTCATCTGCCATCTGCATGGGCATCATCGGCGCGCTCGCGATCGCTCCCGGTGCGCACGGCAACGCCAAGGGCTTCGAATACGGAGTCGCCGCCGGCGACGTCACTTCGAGCTCGGCGATCCTCTGGGCGAAGGCGACCAAGAGCGGCACCGCCTTGGTGCAGATCGCCAGCAAGGGAGGCTTTGGCAGCTGTGACATCGACGAGGCTGCGAAGCAGCAGCTGACCGAGGCCGTCAAGTCCCACGATTACACGGTGCAGAAGAAGGTCAAGGGCCTCGACGCAGACACCGCCTACAAGTACCGCTTCTGCATGCAGCGCGGGGCGAAGTCCGACACCGGCAAGTTCACCACGGCGCCGAGCCCGAAGCGGGCTAAAACGGTCTCGTTCGCGCTCTCGGGAGATCAAGACGCGCGTCCGGCGCCCGGGCAGACGACGCCCTACTGGAACAACTTCGAGGTCTGGGACGCGATCCGCGGCCAGCGCAACGACTTCAACGTGCTCCTCGGCGACACGATCTACTCCGACACCGAGGTGCCGGGCTACACGCTCGCCGATGTCGCTTTGACGGTGAAGCAGAAGTGGCGGGCCTATAAGACCAACCTCGCGCTCAAGCCCTGGGCGAAGGCCCGTGGCTCGGCCGCCTACTACGGCAGCTGGGATGACCACGAGTTCGTCAACGACTTCGCCCGCGGCGAGGACGTCTTCCCGCTCGGCGTCGGCGACGTCAACATCGACGGCGACGAGCTCTACGAACGCGGTGTCGACGCCTATACCGACTACACCCCGGTCACCTACAAGAAGAAGACCGGCATCTACCGCTCGGTCCAGTGGGGCAAGAACCTCGAGGTCTTCTTCCTCGACGACCGCTCGTTCCGCTCCAACGGCTCCGACTACCAAGGCGTCTGCGACAACCCCGCCGGCAGCGGCGACCCGGATCTCGCCCCGACGGCGCCGCAATCGACCCGCAACGCTTTCTCCGCGGTCGCGCCGCAGCTCTCGAACCCGCCGCCCCCGGAATGCGTCGCTTCGATCAACGATCCCAGCCGCACCATGCTCGGCTCGAAGCAGCTGAAGAAGTTCAAGCAGGAGGTCGCCGCGTCGGAGGCGACCTTCAAGGTGATCTTCAACCAGGTCCAGATCCAGGAGTACTACGCGCTGCCGTACGACCGCTGGGAGGGCTATGCGGCCGAGCGCAGGGCGCTTCTGAGCTATCTGCAACCGATCAAGAACGTCGTCTTCCTGAGTACCGACGTGCACGCCAACCTCGTCAACGATGCCCGCTTCTGCACGCTCGGCGACGGCTGTCCGCAGGACTCCGGCATCCTCGATGTGAGCACGGGCCCGATCGCCACCGCGACCTACTCGGAGGAGATCGACGCCACGCTCGGCAATCCCAGCGGCGGTGCCCTGATCCACGACGCTTTCTTCAAACCGCAGCCTCCAAACGGGGTCGGCATGCAGTGCGCCGCTACCGACCAGTTCAGCTACGCCCAGGTCGAGGTGAGCAAGTCGGCGTTGACGGTCGATCTGCTCGACGCTGCCGATCAGCCCGTACGCGACACCGGCGACAGCTCCGCGCCGGGCGGCACGCCTTGCGCGCAGGTCGTCCTCGCAAAGGAGTAGACGCCGGCGCTTCGGCGGGCTGTTAGGTTGCGCCAGTGCGAACCGAAGCGCGCTTTCCGGACGCCGAGATCGGCGCCGGGCACTACGAGAGCTTCTACATCAAAGCGACGCGCCCCGGCGGCGGCCAGGGCCTGTGGCTGCGCCACACCGTTCACAAGCGTCCGGATGAGGAGCCGAGCGGCTCGATCTGGCTGACCCTGTTCGATGCCGACGCGGCGGGTCCGCGGGCGACCAAGATCACCGTCGGTGAGTCCGCCATCGCCGCGCCGGCGAACGGCTACATCGAGATCGGCGGCGCCCTGCTGGAGCCGGGCCGGGCCGTGGGCAGAGTCGAGACCG
>JBKJXG010000393.1:0-2885 GCA_046716525.1 Solirubrobacterales bacterium | reverse complement strand
TCTCGGGCTTCTTCGGGCCGGTCGAGCGTTCGCTTCGCGACAGTCACGCCAACATCAGCTTTGCCCCCGCCGACTTTCGCCGCTTCGAACCGCTGCTGGAACAGCAGCGGCCACGGGTCATGGCCACCGTTGCCGCGCCGGTCGACACCAACGGCTGGTGCAGCCTCTCCCTGCATGCCGGCGGCACCCGCCGCGAGCTCGCCCGCGCCGGCTCCGACCCAGAGCGCCTGCTCGTGGTCGAGGTCTCGCCCAACTTCCCGCGCACCGTCGGCCTGCCGCCCGAGTACCCGCACGCGATCCACGTCGACGAGATCGACATCCTGATCGAGTCCGAGGCGCTGCCGTTCGCTCTGCCCGAGCCCGAGCCCGCAGCTACCGACGAGGCGATTGCGACGCATGCGCGGCGATTCGTCCCCGACGGCTCGACCCTTCAGACCGGGATCGGCACGATCCCCTCGGCAATCGTCGCCCGCCTGGCCCGAGGCGACGGCGGCGACTACGGCATTCATTCGGAGATGTTCACCAACGGGCTCATGGCGCTTCACGAAGCGGGCAAGGTGACCAACCGCAAGGGCGAGTTCGACGGCGTCTCCGTCGCCACCTTCGCCGGCGGCTCACCTGAGCTCTACGCCTGGCTCGACGACAATCACGACGTCGCCTTCCTTCCCGTCGAGGTGGTCAACTCGCCTGACGTGATCGCCCGTAACCGGCTCATGGTCACGATCAACGCCGCGATGTCGATCGACGTCCACGGCCAGGTCGTCGCCGACACGATCGCGGGCAGCCAGTACTCGGGCATCGGCGGACATGAGGACTTCATCTCCGGGGCCGCGCTGTCATTGGAGGATCGCTCGCTTGTCTGCCTGCCTTCGACCGTGGAGATCGATGGCGAGCTGCGCAGCCGGATCGTGCCCTACTTCGAAGCGGGCACCGTGATCACGACCCCGCGCCACCAGGTCGACGTCATCGTTACCGAGCACGGCGCCGCCGAGCTCCAGGGCCTCACCGTTCATCAGCGCGGCGACGCGCTCGCCGAGATCGCCCATCCCGACTTCCGCGACGGGCTGCGCGAGGCCGCGCAGCGCGCGTCTCATGGCCGGGCCGCCACGGCCTAGCTCGCCGCTAGGGCCCGAGCGGCAAAGAACGCCGAACTATTCGGCGAACTCTGCCGCTCGGACGAAGGCCGCCTAACGCGACGCCTTCTTCTTGCTCCGCTTGGGCGCTGAACTGCGGCGGGCAGCGGGCTTGCGGTGTCGGGAAGCGGGCTTGCGGCGCTCCGAGCTCGGGATCTCTTCGCTGACCACGGCCTTGGTCAAGACGGGAATCTGGCCGGCGAGAAACTTCGCCATGCGCTCTTCGTCGCGACGGATCGCCCGGGCCAGCGTCGCCGTCTCCCTATCGCCGACGCTGGTGGCGAGGGCCTCGATCGCCGTGTACGTCGCGATCTCCTCATGCTCGTTGAAGTACTCGGTCTTGACGTTCTTGAGCATCTTCTCGGCCTCGCCTGTGCCGCGCAACATGTGCAGCGGGCCCTTGGCGAGCGCCTTGACCTTGCCCGTCGCCTGCCCTGCGACCTTGTCGGCGAGCTGAGCGCCGCCGCCGCCGAGCTTCTTGATGCGCTTCTCGAGCTCGCGCGCATGAGCCTTGGTCTCGCGCAGATGTTCCTGCTGGCGCTTCTTCAGCGGCTTGCGCGTGGTCATCGCGATGTGGGCCTCGAGCGAGGTTTCGAGCTCGCGTTCCTTTCCATAGGCCTCGCTCAGGTACTGAATGAGCTTGGTGTTCTTGACGGAATCTGACATCTGGATCTCCTTCGTTTGGGTGCCATACCGCCTACCCGCGCGTATGCGGCCTACTCACCTTGCGAATTAGGCGAGACTTGGACGATGATCGAAGCAGCGCTGTGGGGCCTTGTCGGCGGGTCGGCGCTGGTGCTCGGCGCGGTGATCGCCTTCGAGCTCAGGCCCGGTCGTCACGTGGTCGCCTACATCATGGCCTTCGGCTCCGGGGTCCTGATCAGCGCCGTCGCCTACGACCTCACCGCCGAGGCATTTACGCTCGGCGGCCGTGATGCCGTCGGAATCGGCCTCGCCGCGGGCGCGCTCGTCTACGCCGGACTCGCGTTGCGGATCAAGGGACCGGCCGCTGAATCCAGCGCCGCCGCAGCTGAATCGAACGCCACCGATGAGGGTGCCGGCGCTCGCCGGATCGCCCTCGGTGCACTGCTCGACGGTATCCCGGAATCGGCCGCAATTGGGCTTACGCTGGTCGAAGGAGGTGGCGTCGGCGTCGCCTTCATCGTCGCCGTCTTCATCTCCAACCTGCCGGAATCGATCTCGGCCTCGGCAGAATTCCGTCGCGCCGGCCGCTCACGTGCCTGGATCCTGGCCTGTGGTTTTCGATAGCTGTCGTCTCATCCTTCTCGGCGGCAGTCGGTTACGAGCTGCTTGGCGGCGGCTCGGCGTTTATCCAAGCTGCGGTCAACGCCTTTGCCGGCGGCGCAATCATGGCCATGCTCGCGACCTCGATGATCCCCCAGGCCTACGAGGAGAGCGGACACTCGCTCGGCGTCGGGCTCGTCACCGTGCTCGGTTTTGCCTTCGCCGCAGCGCTGACGGCGATTGCCTAGGGCGTGACTATTGATGTTGTCGACCCGTTGGGTCGGTGGCGGGATCGGGGCGGGTCTTGCTGGGTAGGGCAGCTGTGCTTCGGAAGGTGCTCGATTTGCCTCGTGTGGAGATCTATTCACGACAGTCGTTAATGGATCTCCACACGCATTGCGCACGCTCATGAGGAGACCTAGTTTCCGACTGTTGGAACTGGAACCACGACCGCGCCACCAGCACGGCCCCGGGGGATCGCGAAAGGCCTAACGCGCAGCCGTCTCG
>JBKJXG010000392.1:0-3738 GCA_046716525.1 Solirubrobacterales bacterium | reverse complement strand
CGTGAGCCGTTGGTCGAGTCGGTGTGGATCGAGCCCTATGCCGACGAGCAGCTCGGCCTCGAGGATGGATTGGCCGGCCCAGAGGCCCGCTACGAGCAGCGCGAGAGCGTCGAGCTCGCCTTCATCGCCGCCCTCCAGCATCTGCCGGCCAACCAGCGCGCGGTGCTGATCCTGCGCGAGGTGCTCGGCTTCTCGGCCAAGGAGTCCGCCGAGACGCTCGAGACAACGACGGCGGCGGTCAACAGCGCCCTGCAGCGCGCCCGCTCGACCGTCGAGGATCGCCTGCCGGATCAAAGCCAGCAGGCGACGCTGCGCTCGCTTGGCGACGAGCGGGTGCGCGAGATAGTCGACGAATACGTCGATGCCTGGCAACGCTCCGACGTCGACGCCGTCGTCGCGATGCTGACCGAGGACGCCGCCTTCACGATGCCTCCGATGAGCACTTGGTTCGGCGGTCGTGAGCAGATCGCCACATTTCTCGCCGGCTTCCCGCTTTCGGGCAAATGGCGCTGGCGTCCGCTCAAAGTCCAGGCCAACGCTCAGCCGGCGATCGCCTTCTACAGCTGGGACGACGACGAGGGTCGCTACCTGCCGTTCGCGCTCAACGTGCTCACACTGCGCGGCGAGAAGATCAGTGAGGTCGACGCCTTCATCACCCGCTCCACCGAGGACCCCCGGCCAGAGGTGCTCGAGCGGATGCCCGAGCAGCCGTTCGAGCAATCACGCCTCGCCGCCGCCTTCGAGAACCTGAAGCTGCCCGCCCACCTGGACTGACCAACAAAGGAGAGAAAATGGGAAACCCCGTGGTGCATTTCGAGGTCATCGGCAAGGACGCTGAAAAACTGCACAACTACTACTCCGACCTCTTCGGCTGGAAGATCGACGCCAACAATCCGATGAACTACGGGATCGTGGCGCGCGAGGACAACACGAACGCTGAGGGGATCGGCATCGGCGGCGGCGTCGCCGGCTACGAGGGCCAGGACAGCCTCGTCACCTTCTACGTCGAGGTCTCAGACGTCGAGGCAGCCCTCGCCAAGGCCGAGAGCCTGGGCGGCAGCAGGCGGTTCGGCCCCGAGCAGATCATGGAAGGGGTTGTGCTCGGCCACCTCGCCGACCCCGAGGGACATGTGATCGGCTTGGTCGAGGCGACTTCGTAACGGTTGATCCGCGGACCTCGAGCGGCTGAAGGCGCCGCTCGAGACCGACCCGCCGGCCGAGGCCGCTAGCGCGGGTTTCCGACGAGCGCGCCTGAATCGCGGCCCGACTCAGATGCGATCAGGATCGCGCCCTCGCCGGTGACGTAGGCCTCCTCGCCGTGCTGAACGACGTCCATTCCCAGCGCCTCCTCACGCGGCGTCGCGCGCAGGGGCGTGAACGCTCCGATCAGCCGCAGCAGCGCGTAGGTGACGATGAACGCATACGCGGGCACAACCGCTACCGCCAGCGCCTGCGAGCCGAGCTGGCCGAGGTCGCCGTAGACGAAGCCGTCGGCGACGTCGTTCCAGGCGAGCTGGGCGAAGAAGCCGATGAAGAGAATGCCCGTGATGCCGGCGATCCCGTGCGCGGCGAGCACGTCGAGGGTTTCGTCGACTCGCGTGCGCGGTCGCCAGACGATCACCGCGTAGCTCGGCAGCGCCGCCAGGGCGCCAAGCGCCATCGCCCAGCCGGGGCTGATGAATCCGCCGGCAGGGGTGATCGCGACGCAGCCGACGATTATCGCCGTCGCCGCCCCGACCGCGGTCACCTGGCGCCCGCGCCAGAGATCGAGCAAGAACCACACGAGCAGGGTGCATGCCGGAGTCAGCAGCGTGTTGGTGAAAGCGAGAATGCTGGCGTTACCCGTGGAGAAACCGCTGCCGCCGTTGAATCCGAACCAGCCGAACCACAGCAAGCCGGCGCCGAGCAGGACGTAAATCGTGTTGTGGGGCAGCAGCGCTTGGCGCCCGTAATCCTTGCGGCTGCCGACGACCAGCGCCGCCGCCAGCGCTGAGAAGCCCGAGCCCATCTCGACCGGGATCCCACCGGCGAAGTCGAGCGTGCCGCCTTCTTGCAGCCAGCCGCCGCCAAAGGCCCAGTGCGCCAGGACCGCATAGACGAGGACCGACCACAGTGCGGCGAAGACGAGAAACGGGCCGAAGCGCATGCGCTCGACGACGGCGCCGGAGACGAGCGCGACGGTGACGATGCAAAACGTCGCCTGGAAAGCCATGAAAAGCAGATGCGGGATCGTGGTCCCGTCGCGCGGCTCGAACGCGACCTCATTGAGAAACGCGTGATCGAGCCCGCCGATCAGGGCGCCGGCGCCGTCGAAGGCGAGCGAGTAGCCCACCAGCGCCCACATCACGGTGGCCACGGCGAGCGCCGCCGCGCACATCATGAACGTGTTCAGCGTGTTCTTGGCGCGCACGAGACCGGCGTAGAAGAGACCGAGAGCGGGCGTCATCAGCAGCACCAGAGCCGTTGCGGCGAGCATCCACGCCGTATCACCGGTGTCAACCTGCGCGCTCAGAAACACGTCGGCAGCCGCGGTCATGTGTCGACCGGCGTGACCGCGCCGTGGTCGGTTTCGCCGGTGCGGATGCGCACGGCCTGATCGAGGCCGACGACGAAGATCTTGCCGTCGCCGACCTCGCCCGTGTGCGCGCCTTCGCGTAGGGCTTCGATCGTCGTCGCGACGAACTCGTCGGAGACGGCGATCTCGAAGCGCACCTTCTCGGCCAGTCCCATCTTCACGGTCGTGCCGCGGTAGGTCTCGACGCGGTCGAGCTCGCCTCCATGGCCTTGCACGCGACTGATGGAGACCCCGCGGATCTCAGCGCGATAGAGCGACTCCAAGACATCGTTAGCCTTCTCCGGGCGAACGATCCCGATTACGAGCTTCACGGCTTCTCCCTCTGCGGACGTCGAGCGGGTGCGAGCCTAGACGCGCCCCCGGCGTCAAATCGGTAGTGAACCCGGGCGGATTAGATTCCCAGCCGGATGAGGGCGCTCGAGCGGCAACCGTGGCGGGTCTTACTGAGCGCGACGGCAGCGGTGGCCGCACTCGCGACATCGGGCTGCGATGCCTCCGACGACGAGGCGACTACAGCGGCCGAAGCGCCGATCGCCTCCAGCGACTCGATCGAGCTCTACTTCATCGCCGGCGAGCAGTTCGCCAAGGTGGAGCGCGAGGTGCCTGCCGCCGGCGACGAGCTCGAGCGGGCAGCGCGGGCGTTGCTCGCGGGACCAATCGCCGCCGACTCGAGCGCCCGGTTCGATGCAAAGACGCAGATCCCGGCTGAAGTCGAGCTGGAGCAGGTCGGCGTCGACGGCGACGGCACCGCGACCGTGCGCCTCTCCGCTGGGTTCACGCAGGGCATCCCCGCCGACCCCGCTGCCCGCAGCGCCCGCGAGGAGGTGGATCTCAGCGCTCGTCTCGGCCAAGTCACCTACACGCTGACCCAATTCGACGAGGTCGAGGCCGTCGAGGTGGTTTCGGGCGGCGAGACCGTCGTGCGCCCGTCCAAGCGTGGCAAACCGGCCCTCGAGCGTGCCGACTACGCCAAGCCGGCGAGGGGCCCCGAGCGCAAGCTGCGCCCGCGCGGTCCCAAGAGCGCCGGCACGCGTGTGATTCAAAAACGATTGGCAAGGCTTCGCTATCTGCCGCGGAGTGCCGTCGACGGGATCGAGGGCTACCGCACACAACAGGCCGTGATCGCCTTTCAATCGTGGCGCGGGCTCGCGCGCGACGGCATC
>JBKJXG010000391.1:0-6788 GCA_046716525.1 Solirubrobacterales bacterium | reverse complement strand
ATGAGGAACAGGAACAAGTTGCGACGCGTCATCGCCCTCGCCACCATCCTGGGCACGCTCGGTGCCCCTGCCGCGTGGGCAGCGCCGTTCGAGGAGCGGGTTCCGAGCTCGACCATCAACGAGAGCTCGGTTGCCACCGAAGCGCAAGGCGGTTCTTACTCGCCCTCAGTTGCTCCGCAGCAGAGCACGACCGTCTCGGGCGACGGCTTCAGCTGGGGCGATGCCGGGATCGGCGCAGCCGCCACGCTCGCGCTCGCGGCGATCGCAGCCGGGGCCGCGGTCGTCACTGGCCACCGGGGCGGTCGGCAGACCGTCGCATAGGGTCCGCACACCGGTCGCTTCAGATCAGCACCTGTGGAGATCCAGTCCCGACTGTCGGGACTGGATCTCCTCATGATGTCCTGGGGCTTCCTGCCTAACCCGAAACGTTAGGGCGACGCGAGCCGGGTTGGGCCGGTGAGGATGGTGAGATTCGGCGGGGTTCTCGGGTCGTCGACGGCCTGTGGAGATCTGTTCACGACAGTCGTTAGTGGATCTCCTCAGGATGCGCTCAGCAACCGCGGGATTCCACACGCGTTCGAACAACGCCCCCTACCCAGCCCCACTAGCCAAGGCCAACCAACGAGGCCGGCGCCCTGCTCCACGCAACCCGGCGGAGGCAAAGCCACGCCCTACTTCAAGAACCCCTCGTAGTTGCGCATCATCAGCTGCGCCTCGAGCTGCTTGACGGTGTCGAGGGCGACGCCGACGACGATCAGGATCGAGGTGCCGCCGAAGAAGAAGTTGGCGGAGGTCTGGGAGATCAGGATGGTCGGCAGGGCGGCGACGGCGCCCAGGTACAGCGCCCCGGGGAAGGTCAGGCGCGAGAGGATGCGGTCGAGGTACTCGGCCGTCGGGCGCCCCGGGCGCACGCCGGGGATGAACCCCCCGTACTTCTTCAGGTTGTCGGCCTGGTCGACGGGGTTGAAGGTAACGGCCGTATAGAAGTAGGTGAAGATGATGATGAAGAAGACCTCGCCGACGATGTAGGCCCAGCTCGAGGGGCTGAAGAAGGCGGCGAAGTCGAGCGCGGCCGGCGTATTGAGTAGCTGTCCGATCGTCGGCGGGAAGGCCATGATCGAGGCGGCGAAGATCACCGGGATCACCCCGGCCATGTTCACCCGCAGCGGCAGGTAGGTGGAGCCGCCGGTGGTCATCTTGCGCCCGACCACGCGTTTGGCGTACTGCACAGGTATTCGCCGCTGGCCCTCCTGTACGAAGACGATGCCGACGATCACCGCGAGCGCGACGAAGGGCATCATCACGACGAAGACCTGATCGGGGTTGGTCCACCAGGAGGCGATTCCGGGACCGATCCCGGAGGCGATCGAAGCGAAGATCATCAAGCTGATGCCGTTGCCCACCCCGCGCTGGGTGATCAGCTCACCGAACCACATCAGCAGCACACAGCCCGCTGTCAGCGAGACGACGATGACGAAGATCTTGGAGAAGGTCAGCGTGCCGACGACGCTCTCACCGGACGACGTCTGAAACGACTCGAAGAGGAAGACATAGCCCAGCGACTGGCCGAAGGCGAGGCCAACGGTTAGATAGCGCGTGTACTGGGTGATCTTCTGCTGGCCTACCTCACCCTCCTTCTGCAGGCGCTCGAGCGCCGGCACCACCACAGTCAGCAGCTGCAGGATGATCGAGGCGGTGATGTAAGGCATGATCCCCAGCGCGAACAGCGACAGGCGCTGGAGGCTGCCGCCGGAGAACAGGTTGAGGAAGCCGAGGACGTTGTTGCCGGTGAAGTTGTCCTCGATCGAGTCGACGGCGTCGAGGTCGATTCCCGGCGCCGGGATGTAGGCACCGAGCCGGTAGAGCAGAAGCATCGCCAGCGTGAAGGCGATCTTGCGGCGGATCTCCGGAACCGCGAAGGCATTCGCGATCGTCTGGAGCATTTACTTCTCGATCAGCTCGACGCTGCCGCCGGCCGCCTCGATCTTCTCCTTGGCGGTGGCGCTGAAAGCGTGTGCGCGGACGGTCAGCTTCTTTGAGATCTCACCCTTGCCCAGCACCTTGACCGGCGTGCGGCGCTTCGCCAGTCCGGCGTCGCGAAGTGAATCGGGCGTGACCTCGGCGCCCGCGTCGAAGCGGTCCTCGAGATCGGAGACGTTGATCGGCTGCGTATGCGTTCGAAAGGGCTCGAACGGCATCGACTTCTTCATGTGCGGGCCGCGCAGCTTGCGCATCCGCATGTGGATTGCCGTCTGCCCGCCCTCGTAGCCGCGCTTGCTCTTCGCGCCCGAGCGCGACCCGGCGCCCTTGTGGCCCCGACCTGCAGTCTTTCCGGTGCCCGAGCCCTTACCGCGGCCCAGGCGCTTCTTGGCATGGGTCGAACCGGGCTTGGGGCGAATCGAGTGAAGTCCGATGTCCTCGGGATCGAGGCGGGCCATCAGCCGGCCTCCTTGCGCTCGTGGGCGACGCCGCGCGCCGTCGAGACGCCGTCGATCTCGATCAGATGGCCGACCTTGATCAGGGCGCCACGAAGCTGGGGCGTGTCCTTCATCGTCGACTCGCGGCCGATCTTCCCGAGCTTGAGACTCGCGAGGGCGCCAAGCTGCTTGGCGTTGGAGCTGGAAGAGGAGCGGATCTGTCGCAGCTTCACATCAGCCATTGGCAGAGCCCTCCTCCTCGGTCGCGGGCGGAGCGGGCTCCGCGGCGGCCTCGGGCGGCGCCTGGTCGGTCGCAACCGCAACCGGCGCAGCCTCGGGCGAGAGATCGTCCGTGGCGCTGACGAGCGCCTCCCCTTCACCGCTGCCGTTCTCCCCTTCACCGCTGCCGTTGGCCTTCGCCTTCGCGGCCGCCTCCTTGAGATCGAGCCCCAGGACCTGCTTGATCGTCAGTCCGCGCAGCTTGGCGACGTCCTCGGGACGGCGCAGGCTGACGAGGCCGTCCATCGTCGCCTTGACGAGGTTGATCGGATTCTGTGAGCCGATCGACTTCGAGAGCACATCGCGGATGCCGGCCAGCTCGAGCACGGCGCGCACGCCGCCGCCGGCGATCACGCCGGTACCAGGGCTGGCGGGGCGCAGGACGACGTGGCCGGAGCCGAAGCGGCCGATGTTTCGGTGGGGAATCGTCTGGCCGAACTTGGGCACCCGGATCAGGCTCTTGCGCGCGTTTTCGACCGCTTTCTGGATCGCCAGCGGGACCTCGCGGGCCTTGCCGTAGCCGATGCCGACGATCGCGTCCTCATCGCCGACGGCGACCAGCGCCGTGAACGAGAAGCGACGTCCGCCCTTGACCACCTTGGCGACGCGGTTGATCTCGATCACGCGCTCCTGGAGGTCGAGCCCCTGTGGGCTGACGAACTGCACATCGTGTTTCTTCAAGAACATCTCAGCTCACCGTACAGAGGTCAAAATTCGAGGCCGCCCTCACGCGCGCCCTCGGCGAGCGCACGGACGCGACCGTGGTATCGATAGCCGCCGCGGTCGAAGACGCAGGCGGTGACGCCGGCGGCCTTTGCGCGTTCGGCTATCAGCTCGCCGACCTTCTTCGCCTGCTCACTGGCTGAGAGCTTGCGCAGATCGGCCTCGATCCACGAAACCGAGGCGATCGTGCGCCCGGCGCCATCGTCGATCAGCTGCGCGAAGACACCGCGGTTGGAGCGAAAGACCGAGAGCCGCGGCCGCTCGGCCGTGCCCGTGATCTTCGCCCGCACGCGGCGGCGGCGGCGCAGCCGCTGGCTTGGCTTGGTCGTGACTGCCATTTCCTAGGCTCGCTTTCCGACCTTGCGCCGAACCTGCTCATCGAGGTAGCGGATGCCCTTGCCCTTGTAGGGCTCGGGCGGGCGCACACGTCGGATGCGCGCAGCCGTCTCGCCGACCAGTTGCTTGTCGATGCCGCGAATGATCACCTGAGTCGGGATCGGCACCTCGAACTCGATCCCGTCCGGAGCGGGGATCGAAACGGTGTGCGAGTAGCCGACGCTGAGCTCGATCGTCTTGCCCTGGAGCTTGGCGCGATAGCCGACGCCCTGGATCTGGAGTTCCTTCGAGTAGCCGTCGGTGACGCCCTCGACCATGTTCGCGACGAGGCTGCGGGTGAGGCCGTGGATGGCGCGGTCCTCGCCCCGGTCGGTCGGGCGCTTGACGATGAGCGTGCCGTCCTCCTCGGCGATCTCCATGCGCTGGCTCACGACCTGCTCGAGCTCGCCCTTGGGGCCGTTGACGGTGACGCGGCCAGGGCCGACCGAGACGGTGACGCCTTCGGGCACGGGGATGGGCTTTCTTCCAATTCGGCTCATGCAGACATTCCTAGCGGATCACCAGACGTAGGCGACAACCTCGCCGCCGACGCCCTTCGCGTGTGCCTCGTGGCCGGTCATGACGCCGGACGAGGTCGAGACGATCGAGGTCCCCATGCCGCCCTGAACGCGCGGGACTTCGGTGGTCGAGACGTAGCGGCGCCGGCCCGGGCGCGAGATCCGCGTCAGGCCGCTGATCACGGGCTTGCGGTCCTCGGTGTATTTGAGCTGGATCTTGATCATTTCGCCGACGGCGGTCGGCTCGACCTCGAAGCTGGTGATGTAGCCCTGCTCGGTAAGGATGCGGCTGAGCTCCTTCTTCAGGCGCGATGCGGGCACCTCGACGTCAGGGTGCTCGGCGGCAAGCGCGTTGCGAACGCGCGTCAGGTAGTCGGAGATCGGGTCGGTGAGCATGCTTGTCCTCGTCTTGTCCTGCGGCGCGGCTCTACCAGCTCGCCTTGCTCATCCCGGGCACATAGCCCCGGTGAGCGGCCTTGCGCAGGCACAGGCGGCAAAGCCCGAACTTGCGGTAGTAGGCCCGCGAGCGGCCGCAGCTGCGACAGCGGTTGTAGTTGCGTGTCTTGTACTTCGATCCGCGCTGCTGGCGGACGCGCTGTGAAGTCTTAGCCATCTTTTCCTTCCTCGTCCGAATCGCCCGAATCCTCGGACGCGGTCTCCCCGCCTTCGGACTCCTCGCCCTCTTCGCCCTCTTCGGGCCTGACGGGCTTGGCATAGGCCTCGGGGTTTTCTTCCTTGAGCTGTTCGAGCGCAGCCTGTTCGGCTTCGGCCCGCTGGCGGGCCTCGTCCTTGCGGCGCTCCTCCTCGGGGTCGACCTCGGGCTCGGCGACGCCCGGGCGGTGTTCCTGAGAGAAGGGCATACCCAGCGCGAGGAGGAGCTCGAAAGCCTCCTCGTTGGTCTTGGCGCTGGTCGTGATCGCAATGTCGAGACCGCGGACCTCGTCGACCGAGTCGTAGTCGATCTCGGGGAAGATCAGCTGCTCGCGAACACCCATCGAGTAGTTGCCGCGACCGTCGAAGGAACGCGCGTCGAGCCCGCGGAAGTCGCGGATCCGCGGGATCGCGATCGTGATCAGGCGGTCGAGGAACTCCCACATGCGAGCGCCGCGCAGCGTCACCGCCACGCCTACCGGCATCCCCTCGCGAAGCTTGAAGTTTGCGATCGAGCGCCGGGCTCGTCGAACGTTCGGCGCCTGGCCGGTGATCGTCGCCAGTTGCTCGGTGGCGGCCTCGAGGATCGGCGTCGACTGCTTGGCGTCGCCAACGCCCATGTTGACCGTGATCTTCTCCACGTCCGGTACCTGCATCCGGCTCGTGTAGCCGAACTTCTTCGTCAGCACCGCGACGATCTCGCTTTCGTAAGTCTCGCGAAGACGCGGCGGCGGGGCCGCCTGCTTGGTCTCTGTCGCTGTCGCTGCTTCCATTAGCGATGCCTCCTTCCGCGGCAGTGCGACTCAGCCGAGCGAAAACCGAGCTGGTCGAGGACGCAGGGAGCGAAGCGTGCCTGAAGGCACGCGAGCGAGCGAGGACGATGACCAGCGAAGGTTTGCAGCCGGCTGAGGTGTGCTGTCGTGGGAGGAGTCATCGCTTACTCGATCACCTTGCCGGTTCGCTTGCCGTAGCGCGAACGGCTGCCGTTGTCGCCGACGCGCATGCCGACGCGGGTGGGCTTGTTGTCGGTCGGGTCGAGCAGCATCACGTTGGAGATGTCGATCGGACCCTCCTGGTCGATGATGCCACTCGCCTGCGCCTGCTGCGTGTCTTTGACCGAACGCGGCCGAGTGTGCCGCTTGTGGATGTTGAGACCCTCGACGTAGACGCGCCGGCGGCCGGGCTCGGTCCGCAGCACGCGGCCCGTCTTGCCCTTGTCCTTACCGGCGATGACGACGACCGAGTCGTCCTTTCGGATGTGCATGCGCTTGGCCATGTTCAGAGCACCTCGGGAGCGAGGGAGATGATCCTCATGAAGTTGCGATCGCGAAGCTCGCGCGCGACGGGGCCGAAGATGCGGGTCCCGCGTGGGGCGCCCTGCGCATCGATCAGCACTGCGGCGTTCTCATCGAAGGAGATGTAGGTGCCATCGGAGCGGCCGAGTTGCTTGCGGGTGCGAACGACGACCGCTTCGACGACCTCGCCCTTGCGCACGCCGCCGCGCGGCGTCGCGTGCTTGACCGTGGCCGTGATCACGTCGCCGACGCCGGCATAGCGGCGATGCGAGCCGCCCTTGACGCGGATGCAGAGGATCTCGCGAGCCCCGGAGTTGTCTGCGACCTTGAGTCGCGACTCCTGCTGGATCACCGGGCTTTCTCCAAGACTTCGACGAGGCGCCAGCGCTTGGTGCGCGACAGCGGCCGTGATTCGACCAGGCGTACGGTGTCGCCGGCGTTTGCCTCGTTGCGCTCATCGTGAGCGTGAACGCTGGCCGTGCGGCGGATGACCTTCTCGTAGCGCGGATGGCGGCGGACGACGTCGACCT
>JBKJXG010000390.1:0-9472 GCA_046716525.1 Solirubrobacterales bacterium | reverse complement strand
GACGATCGCGTCGCAAGGGCCCTCGTAGGCCTCGACCAAGCCGCGCTCGAAGCGCAGGTTGGCCGCTGTGTAGCGCAGCTTCGCGTGCTCGTGGGCCTGCGGATTGGCGTCGACTCCGACGACTTCGGTCGCGGTGCGCGCGAGCACGTCGCTGCCGTAGCCCTCGCCACAGGCGAGGTCGGCAACTCGCAGGCCTCCGACGCGCGCCCGGATCCACTCGTAGACGGCGAGGTGCCGGCGAAACCAGTAGTTCTCCTCGGGCACGTCGGGCAGCGTGCGCTCGCCGGTCAGCGCCAGCGGCGGGACCCCCGGCGACTGGTTTTCTTGGACGTGGTTGTTCACGAGGCAGGCAGCATGCAGCATGGTCGTCGCCGTGCGCGCTCTAGTCTTTCCGCGATGCCCGCTGCAGCCTCGGCCACTCCCGAGCACATCAAGAACGTCAACACGCGCTATCACGACGCTGCCGCGGCCTCCTACGACGCCAAATGGGGCATCGATTACGGAGAGATCGGCATGCGCCAGGTTCGCGCCAAGGTCTCGAAGGCGCTCGGAGGCGAGCCGGAATCGGCGTTTGGCGACGCGCTCGAGATCGGCTCAGGGACCGGCTACTTCTCGCTCAACCTGCTCCAGCTCGGACTGGTCGAGCGGGTAACCGCGACCGACATCTCCCCCGGCATGCTCGCGGCCCTTCGCGCGAGCGCCCGGCGCCTGCGCCTCGACGTCGCCACGGCGTGCACCGAGGCGGAAGCGCTGCCGTTCGCCGATCTGAGCTTCGATCTCGTCTTCGGCCACGCGGTCCTTCATCACATTCCCGACCTCGACCGCGCCTTCGGCGAGTTTCATCGCGTCCTGCGTCCCGGCGGCGCGCTCATCTTCTGCGGCGAGCCCTCGCGCTACGGCGATCGCATCGCCGCCGTGCCCAAGCGCGCCGGCGCGCTAGCGGCGCCGTTGTGGCGGCGCCTGGTCGGCGCCTCGGCGCTTCCGGCGAACCGCTTCTGGAGCGCCGACGGACACGAGCTCGAGCCCGAGGTTGACGTCCACGCCTTCATCCCTTCGCAGCTGCGCGGCTTGATCGCTGATGCGGGCTTCGACGAAGTCCACCTGCGAGGCGAGGAGCTCGTCGCCAACGCCTACGGCTGGTGGCTGCGAACGCTGGAGTCCTCGGCCGAGCCCGACCAGGTGCCGTTCTCCTGGCGCCACTTCGCCTATCGCAGCTACATGGCGTTGCAGCGCGTCGACAGCTCGCTGCTCGAACCGCGTCTGCCACCGGAGCTCTTCTACAACCTCGTGCTCAGCGCCCGCAAAGCCTGATCGGGCGACGGCCCGGCCGAACCTGCGGCTTGGGGAGCGATTACGGTTCGCGGGTGGAGCTCGAGACGGATGTCGTGGTGGTCGGGGCGGGATTTGCCGGGCTCGCCGCCGCGCGGGCGGTCGTAGCCGAGGGGCTCGGAGTGGTGGTCCTCGAGGCGCGCGACCGAGTCGGAGGACGGACCATCAACGCGGCCGTTGGCGACGGCGAGATCGTCGAGATGGGCGGTCAATGGATCGGGCCAACTCAAGAGCGGGTCGCCAAGCTCGCCGGGGACCTTGGCGTCGACACCTTCCCGACCCATCGCGAGGGCGCGAACCTGCTGCGCCTCGACGGCCGCCTGCGCCGCTACGAGGGCACGATCCCGCGACTCGGGCCGCATGTGCTGCTCGACATCGCGCGAACGCTGCGCAAGCTCAATCGCCTGACCAGGCCGATCGATCCCGAGTCGCCGTGGGCGGGGGCTAGGGCAGCCGAGCTCGACTCGAGAAGCCTCGCCGAATGGCTCGATCGGACGATGTTCACCAGTGCGGCGAAGCGGTTGATGCGCATCGCGGGGCGCACGATCTGGGGTGCCGAGCCCGAAGAGCTCTCGCTGCTTCACGTCGCCTTCTACCTGCGATCGGCGGGCAGCTTCGAGCTGCTCACCGACGTCGAGGGCGGCGCCCAGCAGGATCGCTTCGTCGGAGGCTCTCAGGAGATCGCGATCCGCGCTGCCGCCGACCTCGGCGAGCGGGTCGTCCTCGATGCTGCGGTTCGGCGGATCGAGCAGAGCGCGAGCGGCGTCGTCGCCGAGACGGATCTCGGCCGCGTAGGCGCGCGCCGCGCGATCGTCGCGATCCCGCCGGCTCTGACCGCCCAGATCGAGTTCGAGCCGCCGCTACCGCCGACGCGGGTCCAGCTCGCCCGGCGCATGGCGCCGGGCTGGTTGATCAAGGTCATCGGTGTCTACGACCAGCCCTTCTGGCGGGCCGACGGCCTCTCCGGCGAAGCGCTCAACGAGCAGGGCCCGGTGACGATGACCTTCGACAACTCGCCGCCGGCCGCGACGCCCGGAGCGCTCGTCGGCTTCGTCGGCGGCCGCGACGCACGCGAGTTCGCTCGGCTGACGAAGTCCGAACGCCGGCGGGCCGTGCTCGCCGGCTTCGAGGCGCTGTTTGGCCCGCGCGCGGGGGCAGTCGAGCAGTACCTCGAGATGGACTGGGCCGCCGAGCGCTGGAGCGGCGGCGGGCCGGTGGGAAACTTCGCCACCGGTGGCTGGAGCGCTGTGGGGCCGGCGCTGCGGGCGCCCGTGGGCGCGGTCCACTGGGCCGGCGCCGAGACCGCGACCCGCTGGTGTGGCTATCTCGATGGAGCGGTCAGCTCCGGCGAGCGTGCCGCGCGGGAGGTGCTCGCAGCGGTCTAGGTCGCGGCGTCAGCGTCCAGGCGCCGGCAGCGATAGAGCTTCGCCTCGCCGTCGATTCCCTTGAGCTTGCGCGAGCCGGCGAACGACCAGGCGAAGTCATCGCCGAGCCTCTCGTGGACTTCCTCGGCGACCAGGACGCTGCCGGGACGCGCGACGTCGGTGATCCGGCTGGCGATGTTGACCGGGCTTCCGTACCAATCGCCGCCGCGCGGGAGCGCCTCGCCGGAGGCGACTCCGGCACGAAGCAGGGGGAAGTCGTCACCCTCGGCCTCGGCCGCCTCGACCAGATTGAGCGCGGTCTCGAGCACCGCATCAGGCTCGGGGCCGACGAACATCGCCGCGTCGCCGATCAGCTTCACGAGCCGAACCGACGGCGCGGAAGCGGCGGTCGCCAGCGCGGTGAGGCGACCTGTCACGGCGCCGAGCTCCTCGGGAGGCAGGCGCTCTCCCAAGCGCGTGAACTGGACCATGTCGGCGAAGCACACAACGGTGTCGCGTGCGGACACGATCGACCCACGAGCGCCGGCACCAGAGGCGATTGCGTCATGGCGAATCTGCTCGCGCAGGTGGAGGTTCAAGGTGTAGCCGAGCAACTCGCCGATCATCGGCGTGAACGTCTCGGCGGCCTTCTCGAGGCGCGTTGCGACCTCGTACTCGTCGGTGCCGTCGTCGAGGAACGTCGCTGCGATCAGGGTGCGGTTGGCCGCGGCGAGCTGGCTCATCGTCATCCCGAGCACGCGGGCGACCTCGAGGATGCCGTCGTCGGAGAGCCCACCGTCGCGCATCAGCGCCACCCGCTCGGCGGCCTCGAGATCGCGCTCGGTGTAGGCGGGCTCGTCGGGTTCATGCAGAGCCAAACCGAGGGCGCCCCACTGCTGGTCGAGGAACTCTCGCGACAGCCCAGACTTCTCAGCGATCTCCTCTGAGCTGTACCGAGCGCCGCCGCCGGCGAGCGCGCGCTCGACCGGCAACAGCGCCAAGCGCCCCTCCGCAACCGCCTCGGTGAGCTCCTCGAGCGAGACGCCCTCGGCGGCAAGCTCGCCCAGGAGCTTGAGGCGGGCCTCACGAGCATCGCCGTCGAGGCCGTCGGCGAGACCCTCGGCCTCGAAGTCGATCGAATCGTTCATCGGCTGACGGCCATTGTGGCGCTCTTACACTTCATGCATGAGCTCCGATGGCCTCGAGCTGCCGATCTTCGAGCTTCCCCTCGTGCTGTTGCCCGGTGAGCTGATGCCACTGCACATATTCGAGGAACGCTACAAGCGCATGGTTGCGCGCTGTCTCGAGGAGAGCGAGCCATTCGGCGTCGTCTTTCGTGACGATGACCGCGGTGCCAGGCGCATCGGCTGTGAAGCACGGGTGACGGAGGTCACCGAACGCTTCGACGACGGCCGGCTCAACATCGTCGTTACAGGGGAGCGCCCGTTCCGGGTTCTCGATCGCTTCGAGGCCGCCGAGTACCCGGCGGGTGAGGTCGAGCCGGTGGCGACTCCGGCCGACACAGACGAAGCGGAAGGGTCCGACAGTGCCGCCGCGGCTCGCGATGCGTTCGCCGAGCTCGTGCGCCGCGTCGGCGGCGAAGAGCCCGACCGGTCCGAGCTCGAAGCGTTCGACTCCTACGGCATCGCAGCCCGGGTCGAGCTTCCGGCCGAGACCAAGCAGGAGCTGCTCGAACTGCGCTCCGAGCCCGAGCGGATGACAGTCCTCGCCGAGGCGCTGCAGATGCTGATCAAGACGCTCGCGCGCTCGCGCGAGATCGCCGAGCGTGCGCGCATGAACGGCAAGGTCGTCATCCGTTAGCCGTCAGTCAGGCAACCGCGACCGCGCCGCCACGCCGAGGATCCCCGGCGCCGCTGAGCAGACCTGTCGCTGGATCGCGGGCTACCGCGTGCACGCCGCCAAAGAACACGTTTCGCTGCGACCATCGCGCGACCTCGTAGCCGGCCGTCTCGAGTCGCTTCAGCCCCTGCTCGTCGATCCCTGGCTCAGCTTGCACGGCCCCGGCCTCGAAGTGGACGCGGGGGGCTTCGACGGCGCCGGCGACATCGAGCCCGTCGCAGACCAGGCGAACGATCGTCTGCAGGATGGCCGAGCGAATCCGGTTCGAGCCACCGCTGCCGAGCCCGGCCTCGAAGACGCCGTCGCGCAGGACGACGGTGGGCGACATCATCGACGGCAACCTGCTTCCGGGCGGGTAGCGGTGAAAACCGAGCGGGTTCAGATCCTCCTCACCGAGCATGTTGTTGACATGGATCCCGGTCCCGGGCACGATCAGTCCTGAGCCCGTCCCGTTCGAGCAGGTAACGCTCGCGCAACAGCCGTCGCCGTCGACCGCGGTGATGTGGGTGGTCGAGCCGAGGCGGTCGGCGGAGAGGAACCGAGCGACGAAGTCGTCCTCGTAGAGACCCGCAAGAAACTCGGGTGTGCGCGCCGATTGGGCTGCCTGCATCGCGGCGACGATCTCCTCAGTAGCAGGGTTGGCGCCGCTGCTTCGGGCGAGCAGTTCGAGCGCGAAGGCGATCAGCAAGCCGCCCGAGGATGGCGGTGGGTTGGTCAGCACCTCGCGGCCGCGAAAGCCGGCTCGCACCGGGGCGCGTGCGATCGGCTCGTAGGCGGCGAGGTCAGCCGCTGCGAGGGTGCCGCCCCGCTCGAGCACCCACTCGCTCACCCGCTGCGCGATCTCGCCGTGATAGAACGGCGTTGCCCCTTCGGCGCCCAGCAGTTCCAGGGCTTCGCCGAGCTCGGGGAACCGGAACAGGTCGCCCGCTCGAAGCAGCGACCCTCCCGGCGCATAGATCGCGGCCGCCTCCTCGTAGTGGGTCAGGATCGGCGCCAGGATCTCGACGAAATAGGCCTGCTCCAAGTTGAGCTCGACCCCGTCGCGGGCAAGCTGCGCCGCAGGCATCGCCAGCTCGGCGAGCGAGACGCTGCCGAACCGCCGCACCGCCTCGACGAGACCTGCCGGTGTCCCGAGCACTCCGCACGATGCGGCGCCGACGTGAAACGTCTGCGACGAATGCTCGGTGAAATGAACCGGGATCGGCACCAGCTCCGATCCGCGCTCGCCGCCCGACACTCCGGGAGCCGCGACGAAGAAGTCGAGCAGCACCGTCTCGGAGCCGTTGTGAACGAGCATGTAGCCGCCCGCGCCGAGGCCGGTCAGCGGGCTCTCGGTCACGCACGACGTCATCACGGCGGCAACGGCGGCATCGACCGCGTTGCCACCCTTGCGCAGCACGCTCGCCCCCGCCTCGGCGGTGAGCGGATGTCCCGCGGCCACGACTCCCCGAGCGCTCATGGGCTCAGGCTAAAGGCGCGTGCGGCTGGCGCTTACTTGCCTGGGACGTACTCTGGGACGTCGAGCTCGAAGTCGACGGGACGTTCGCGGCGCGCGGCTGTGACCGGCCGACGCTCAGCGCTTCGAGGCTGAGCCGACGAAGCGCCGATAGCCCGGCGCTCGCCGGTCTTGCCGCTGTCTGCGCGGCGACCCTGACCGTCGAAACGGGTGGCGATCACGGTGATCCAGACCTCGTCGTCGACGGCGTCGTCGACGTTGGCACCGAAGATGATGTTGGCCTCGGGATGCGCGGCCTCCTGAACGATCTTCGCCGCCTCGGAAACCTCGAGCAGCGTCAGGTCGCTGCCGCCGGTGATCGACAGCAGGATCGACTGCGCACCCTCGACCGAAGTCTCGAGCAGAGGCGACGAGACGGCGCTCTCGGCGGCGCGGATGGCGCGGTTGTCCCCCGAGCCCATGCCGATCCCCAGCAGCGCCCGGCCGGCGTCGCGCATCGTCGTGCGCACGTCTGCGAAGTCGAGGTTGATCATTCCCGGCAGCGTGATCAGCTCCGAGATCCCCTGCACACCCTGGCGCAGGACATCGTCGGCGACCTGGAAGGCCTCCATCATCGTCGTCGTCTTCGCCAGCACGCTGAGCAGGCGCTCGTTGGGGACGACGATCAGCGTGTCTACCTCGGCGGCCAGCGAATCGATCCCTTCGCTTGCCTGGGTCGCGCGGCGGCTGCCCTCGAATCGGAATGGCTTCGTCACGATGCCGACGGTGAGCGCGCCGACGTCACGGGCAAGGCGAGCGATTACCGGCGCGGCACCGGTCCCGGTGCCGCCACCCGCGCCGCAGGTGACGAAGACCATGTCGGAGCCCTTGAGCAGGCGCTTGATCTTGTCTTGCTCCTCGAAGGCTGCGCGAAAGCCGAGCTCGGGGTTGGAGCCCGCGCCGAGTCCGCGAGCGACGCCGCTGCCGAGATGCACGGTGACGTCGGCGTTGGACTGCTGCAACGACTGCAAGTCGGTGTTGACCGCCATGAACTCGACCCCGGGAACGCCGGCGTCGACCATGCGATTGACCGCGTTGACACCCGCTCCGCCGACGCCGATGACGCGAATTACCGGCGAGTGCGGGCTCGGGTCGCCGATCGAGTCGTAGCTCGAGTAACTCGGCTCGTCGCGGCCGTATGCGGGGCCGTCGGCATCGAGATGATCGTCGGAGAAGATTCGCGAGAGGCGTTCCTTGGCGCCCGGTGGCTCGCCGCGCACGTCGCCGCCAGTCTCGGGCTCGGGCTCGGGCTCGGCGTCGGTCTGATCGAAGAACGCAGGCTCGCCGGAGTGCTGCGGCGCTGGATCGCGAGGATGGGGCTCGGAGGTGTCGAAGCCGGGCTCCTCGCGCATCACGTTGGTCTCATCGCTGGGCCGCCCAGTGGGCGACGGCGCCTCGGGCGGATCGTCGGGCTCGACGGTGGAGCGAAAGAGGTCGGCAAGCGGGCCTTCCCGCATGCTTGCCCGCTTCTTACGCGCCATTTTCGAGGACCTCCTGGGCGAGCGCCCGGTAGTAATCGGCGGCGTTGCTCTGAGGATCGTACTTGAGCACGCTGGCGCCGCGAACCGGCGCTTCGGCAAACTTGATCGTCTTTCGGATGCGCGACTTGAACACGAGCTCGCCGAAGTTCTCCTCGAGAATCTCGACAGCCTCCTTGGCGTGCACCGTGCGTGAGTCCAGCATCGTCGGCAGGATGCCCTCGATCTGCACCCGCGGATTGAGGTTCTCCTGGATCATCTCGAGCGTGTTCTGCAACTGCAGCAGACCGCGCATCGACAGGTACTCACACTGGACCGGGACGATCACCTTGTCGGAGGCGGTGAGAGCGTTGATCGTCAGCAGGCCGAGACTCGGGGGCGTGTCGATACAGACGAAGTCGTAATCGTCGGCGACGCCGGCGATCGCCTTCTCCAGCGAGCGTTCGCGACCGATCTGCGTCGACATCGCGATCTCAGCACCGGCGAGGTCGATCGAAGCCACCGCGATGTCGATCTCACGCTCATGAATCACCTCGCTCAGTGGGATGTGATGTACGAGGACATCGAACATCGACTTCTCCACCTGATCGGGGTCGATGCCCTGGCTCATCGTCAGGTTGCCCTGAGGATCGAGGTCGATGCAAAGAACGTCGTGACCCGACTCGGCGAAAGCGACGGCGAGATTGAGCGTGCTGGTGGTCTTCGCAACGCCGCCCTTCTGATTGGCGAAGCTGATCACCTTGGCGCGTCTGCCGCTGTCCTCGCTCTCGCCGCCTGGGCCCGGCGAGGGCGTGGCGAGTTGATGCATGCGGCGGGGGGCCAGGGCCTGGTTGGCGGTGATGCGAAGCTCGTCGGGATCGATCTCGGGCGGCACCGGAGTCGAGGGAGGAGACGTCGTCGTCGCCTCGGGCTCGCTTTCAGTGTTGGCCACGGGCTCGGCTACCGGCTCCGGCTGCGGCTCGGCTGTCTGCGGCGCTGATGCGGGTACCTCGCCGACTTGCGCTGAAGCATTCGTTTCTGGCGCGACCACTGGCGCCGGGGTGCGTTCGAACATCGGCGACGCGACCTCCTCCTCGGTTGGCGGCGTGTCGCGATGACTCGGCCGTTGAACTTCGTCGGTCCGTGTGGATCGGTTGAAAAGTCCCATACGTTCGCGACTATTCGCACGCGGTAGCAGCTTTCCTTCCCGGTCACGGGGCGCTTCGTTGCAGCGAGCCCGCGGAGGCGGCCCAATACGATCTCGTGACCGGTGGCCGAGTTGCTCGACAAGCACGTCATCTTCGTCACCGGCAAGGGTGGCGTCGGCAAGTCCACGGTTTCGCTGGCACTGGCGCTGGCAGCCGCGCGCGCCGGCAAGCGAACGATCCTCTGCGAGGTCAGCGCTCAGGAGCACCTCTCTCACGTCTTTCATCGCAACGAGGTCGGCTTCCACGAGGTCGAGATCGAGAAGAACCTGTGGGCGATCTCGATCGATCCCGACGAGTCGATGCGCGAGTACGTGCTGCTCCAGGTCAAGGTCAAGGCGATGCGTGATCTGCTGTTCAAGTCGCGGCTGTTCACGTACCTGGCAGCGGCCACGCCCGGGCTCAAGGAGCTGGTCACGATCGGAAAGATCTGGGAGCTGGCCCTCGCCGAGCGCAAGGTAAAGGGCGCGCGCGCCTACGACACCGTAATCGTCGACTCCCCGGCGACCGGTCACGGTGTCGGCTTCCTGCAGACCCCGCGAACCTTCGCCAACATCGCCCGTGTCGGTCCGCTGCACCAGCATGCGGAGGCGCTCGACAAGCTCATCCGCGACCCGAATCGCACGACGGTTGCCGTCGTCGCGCTTCCCGAGGAGATGCCCGTCAACGAGACCGCGATGCTCGAGCGCGATCTCGCCACCGCCGTCGGCCTCGAGGTTGAGCGGATCTTCTGCAACGGCCTCTATCCAAAGCGCTTCACGG
>JBKJXG010000389.1:0-2742 GCA_046716525.1 Solirubrobacterales bacterium | reverse complement strand
GGCGACCTCGGCGATCAGCTCAGCGGGGTCTCGGCTCTCCTCGCGACCACGGGTGGAGGGCACGATGCAATAGGAGCAGTTGCAGTTGCAGCCCTGAGAGATCTGCAGCCAGGCCTGAAACTCGCGGCCGCGCTTCATCGGCAGGTGGCCGGAGAAGTCCTCGAACTCGAAGTAGCCCTGGGCGGTGAGTGAGTCGGAGGCCAGGAACTCGGCCAGCCGCCCGATCTGACCCGGGCCGAAAGCGACGTCGACGAAGGGAAAGCGCTCGAAGACCTCGTCCTTGACCGACTGCGCCCAGCAGCCACCGACGCCGACCACACGCTCCGGGTCTTCTAGCTTGAGCCGCTTCGCCTCGCCGAGATGGGCGATGAAGCGCGTGTCCGCGGCCTCGCGGATCGAGCAGGTGTTGAAGAGGATGAGATCGGCCTCGGCGCGCTCGCTGACCTCGGCATAGCCCAGGGACTCGAGCATCCCCTTCATCCGCTCGGAGTCGTGCTCGTTCATCTGACACCCGAACGTGGTGACGTGGAAGCGCTTGGCCATCGCGCCAGATCTTACGGCTGGACTCTCGCAGCCTGCGCACGCCCGGAAGCTGAGCCGAGGACGGGGCGCGAGTTATTGCTGCGTGGATTCCGTCAGATACTGAACGAGGCCGTCGAGCTCTTCTTGCGGCAGCTCGCCGTAGCTCGTCGGCATGATGTTGGGCGAGTAGCCCTCGGCGACGACCGCAGCCGGGTCGATGATCGATTCCTCGATGTAATCGGGGTCTCGATCGGCGAGTGCGCCGTCGAGATCGGGGCCGGTTTGGCCGCTGCTGCCGGCCGCAGCGAGCGTATGACAGCTACCGCAGCCCTGAGCCTCGAACTCCGCCGCGCCATCTGCCGCCGCGGTCTCGGTTGGCGCCGGACTTGCCTCGCCACCGATCTCCTCCTGGGCCTCCCCCTCGTTGCCCGAGGCCTCGTTCGCCTCGGCCGCTTCGGCCAGCTCGGCGTCGCGGTGCGCCTGTTCGTCCTCGCCATTGCGCCAGCCGAAGACGGCGGTGCCGATGACGAAGAAGGCGAAAACGGCGACGACTCCGCCCATCAGCGCCTTCGACGCCGGGAAGTTCTCAAACTTGAGCCCGACGAAGGCGACGAGCAGCGCCATCACCGTGAGCGCGATGCCGAGGACGTAGAAGATGGTCTCGTTCGTCATCAGCGCGGAATGCTATCGGCGCGAGACGGCGGAGGCATCGGGCTCAGGAGGCGTAGGAGGTGGAGCGGCTCTCGCGAATGACCGTGATCTTGATCCGTCCCGGGTAATCCATCTCCTTCTCGATCGCAGCGGCGATCTCGTGCGAGATCAGCGCCGCGGTGTCGTCGTCGACCTCACCCGGATCGACGACGACGCGGATCTCACGACCGGCGCGCATCGCGAACACCCGCTCGACTCCGTGATGGCGCGAGGCGATCTCTTCGAGGTCTCGCAGTCGACCGACGTACTGCTCGAGCGCGTCACCGCGCGCGCCGGGCCGCGCGCCTGAGACGGCATCTGCAGCCTGGACGATGACGGCCTCGACGGTGCGCGGGTCGACTTCGGCGTGGTGTGCCTCCATCGCATGGGCGACGGCTTCGGATTCACCGCGGCGCCGCGCGATCTTGGCGCCCACGAGTGCGTGCGGCCCCTCGATCTCGTGCGTTACGGCTTTGCCGATGTCATGCAACAGGGCGCCGCGGCGAACGGTCTCGACCGACGCTCCGAGCTCCTCGGCCATGAGCGCGGCGAGGTGCGAGCACTCGACGAGATGGTCGAGCACGTTCTGGCCGTAGCTGGTGCGAAAGCGAAGCTGGCCGAGCAGGCGCAGCAGCTCGGGATCGAGGCCGTTGACGCGTGCCTCCAGCGCCGCCTTCTCTCCCTCCTCGATGATGCGCGCATCGGTCTCCTCGCGGACATGTTCGTAGGTTTCCTCGATCAATGCCGGGTGGATTCGCCCGTCGGCGATCAGGCGCTCGAGCGTGATCCTGGCGACCTCACGGCGAACGCCGTCGAAGCTCGAAAGGACAACCGCCGAGGGGGTCTCGTCGATGATCACGTCGACGCCCGTGAGCTTCTCCAGGGCGCGGATGTTGCGCCCGTCGCGCCCGATTATCCGGCCCTTCATCTCGTCGCTGGGTAGCTCGACCAGGCGAGTCGTCGATTCGCTGCAGGTCTTGGAGGCCAAACGTGCCATCGCCACCGAGATGATGTTGCGGGCTCGGCGTTCGGCCTCGACTTTGGTCTCCTCTTCGACTTGCTGCAGGCGCAGTGCCGCCTGGTGCCTCGCCTCCTGCTCCACCTCCGACAACAGCATCTGCTTTGCCTGCGTTGCGCTCAGCCCGGAGAGGCGTTCGAGCTCGCGCCGCTGCACACGCTTTGCCTGCTTGAGATCGTCAACTTCCTTGACAATATTGCGCTCGCGATCCTCCAACGCTTGAACCCGGCGTTCGACATCGCCGCGTTGCACGGCGAGCGACTCGGTCTCGCGCAGGGCGAGCTCTTCCATCCGCGCGATCTCCTCGCGGCGAACGCGCAACTCGTCGCTCGCCGCGGCCGCCGCGGCCGCGCCGTTGGCGGAGCCAGTCGTGGTCGGCGCCGCGGAGCGGCCCGCATCGGCGGGCGTTCGGTCTCGACGCCAGGGAAGCCAGAGCGCGCGTTGAGCCATCGTCATTCTCCCGGGGCCGGGGCCGAGGCCCCGTGCCTGTCCGCGTTGCCGGTGTCCAGCGA
>JBKJXG010000388.1:0-9456 GCA_046716525.1 Solirubrobacterales bacterium | reverse complement strand
CTGCGCGTGGACCCGAGCCCGGACGTAGTCGTGCTCGAGGACTCGCCGACCGGGGTCGCCTCAGGTGTCGCCGCCGGCCTCACCGTGATCGGGGTGCCCTCGCTCGAAGGGGTCGAGCTGGATGAAGCCGACGCTGTCGTCGCCTCGCTCCGCGCGCCGGAGCTGCGGAACCGCCTCGGCCTCTGAACTTCGGCCGAGCCGCAGGATTCGCCAAATAGCTTGGCGTTTCAGCCCGCTCGGCCTCAGGGGGTAATGCGGCCGGCGAGGTGTGGGGTGCCACTGGGGTCGCGGACGGCGAAGGCGACCGCGCCGCCGTCATCGGCGTCGCTGGCGAACTGGACCTTGCCGGGCAGGAGGATCGGGCGCTTGAAGGCGACCTCGACGGTAAACGAGCTCGGCAGGCGCGATTCGAGCTGGGCGAGGCAGCGAGACTTGGTCCACATGCCGTGGGCGATCTGCTGCGGAAAGCCGAACGCCTTCGCGGTCAGCCCGTAGAGGTGGATCGGATTGCGGTCGCCTGAAGCAGCCGCGTAGCGGCGGCCGAGATCACCACCGAGGCGCCACTCGGCCTCGGTCGGCAAGCCCGAAACGTCGAGCGCGAATGGTGTGTCCTTGTCTCCGCTTGCAGCCCTCTCATCACCGACCGCGCCCTCCGGCCCGGCAGCGTCCTCCGAAGCACCCCGCCGCAAATTCGTGCTCCCGGACTCCCAAACAACCTGATCTCCGACCCGAGCCTCGGTCACAAGCGTGAACATGCGCCCCTTGGGATGTGGCTCGAGCTTGGTTGAGTGCACATGCAGCGAAAGCTCCTCGCCGACACGAATCGGCCGCCGCTGCGTGATCGTATTGGCGAAGTGAACCGAGCCGATCGCCGGCAGCGGGAAGCTCGGGTCGGTCATCAGCGCCAGGTGCAGCGGAAAGGCAAGAACGTGGGGATAGGTCGCCGGCAACGTCTCGCGCAGGGTGAAGCCGCAGACACGGCAGTAAGCGGCGAGCTGATCGAGGTCGGCGGTGACCCCGTCGAGCTCGAACACGGTGTCGGGCACCTCGCCGCCGCCGCCGGCGAGAAACGGCAATCGCCCCGACCCCGGGATCGCTCCCAGCGAAGCCCGCGCATAGTTCGACAGCGCCGACGGCGCGGAGTCGAGCCGCCGCACGCCCACGCTCATGCCCCGATCAGGCTTTGCCCGCAGACCCGGACCACGTTGCCGTTGACCCCGGCCGATCCGGGGCTCGCAAGCCAAGCGATCGCCTCGCCGACGTCGAGTGGCAGCCCACCCTGGCTCATCGAGTTCATCCGCCTGCCCGCCTCGCGCGTGGCGATCGGCATCGCCGCGGTCATCGCCGTCTCGATGAAGCCCGGGGCGACGGCATTGATCGTCGCCTGGCGCTCGGCGAACACCGGCGCCAGTGACTGCACCATCCCGATCACCCCCGCCTTCGACGTCGCGTAGTTGGTCTGGCCGGCATTGCCCGCGATCCCGGCGATCGAGGAGACGCAGACCACCCGGCCGTCGGAGCGAAGCAGGTCGCGCCCGATGAGCTCGTCGTTGATCCGCTCTTCTGAGGAGAGGTTGATCTCGAGCAGCACCGTCCAGCGCTCCTCGTCCATGCGCCCGAGCGTCTTGTCCTTGGTCACACCGGCGTTGTGGACGACGATGTCGACGCCGCCGTGGTCGCGCTCGAGCTGGTCAACGATCAGTTTCGGCGCATCCTCAGCCGTGATGTCGGCGGCGAGCGAGGAGCCCCCGATCTCGCCCATGAGCCGGTCGAGGTCGCTTGCGAGCTGGGGGACGTCGAGGCCGACGACACGCGCGCCGTCACGAGCCAGCACCCGAGCGACCTCGGCACCGATGCCGCGTGAGGCGCCGGTCACAAGCGCGACCTTGCCTCCGAGAGGGCGTTCCCAATCGATCTGCGGATGGCGCTCGGAGGGCGTGACCCGCACGACCTGACCCGAGACATAGGCCGATCGCGGCGACAGCAAGAAACGCAGCGTCGATTCGAGCTGATCCTCGGCGCCGGGGGCGACGTAGACGAGCTGCGCCGAAGCGCCGCGGCGAACCTCCTTGCCGACCGAGCGGACGAAGCCCTCGAGCGCCCGCTGCGCCGTCGCGGCGCGCGAAGTCGCGCAATCCTCGGGTGGCGTCGCGAGCACGATCACGCGGCCGGATTGCTCGACCCGGCGGATCGTCGGCCCGAAGAACTCCCACAGCTCGCGCAAGCGCGTCGAGTGGCCGATTCCCGAGGCATCGAAAACGAGCGCCTTGAAGCGCTGGTCGCCGGCTGCCTCGGGATTCCAGACCGAGGCATCGAGCCCGGCTTCGCCGACCGCGCTTCGAACCTCGCCTTCGAGCTCACTGCGAACCCGAGCGCCGACGGCCGCCAGCACCTGTGCAATCGGCAACGCAAGCCGGCTCCCCTGGGCTGCGCCGAGCAGCACCTCGCCGCTGATCACCGGCCCGTCCGCGACGAAGCGGTCGAGCTCCACCGGCTGGGGCAGGCCGACGTTGGAGGCGAGGAGGCCGCCGATGCGGCTGTTGACAAGCTGCGAGTAGCGGTCGCTCATCGCTTCGAGCCTCGTCCGTTGGTCGCCTTGCGCTCGAGGATGGCGACGACGCCCTGGCCGCCGGCGGCGCAGATCGAGATCAGGCCGCGGCCGCCACCGCGCTCGTCGAGCGCCTTGGCAAGCCCGGCGACGATGCGCCCGCCAGTTGCCGCGAACGGGTGCCCGGCGGCAAGCGAGCCGCCGTTGACGTTGAGCTTGGCGCGGTCGATCGAGCCGAGGGGCTCGTCGAGGCCGAGACGCTGCTTGCAGAACACCGGGTCCTCCCAGGCCTTGAGCGTGCATACGACCTGGGCTGCAAACGCCTCGTGGATCTCGTAGAGGTCGAAGTCCTGAAGCGTGAGCTTGTTGCGTGCAAGCATCCTCGGCACCGCGTAGGCGGGCGCCATCAGCAGGCCCTCCTTCTTGCCGACGTAATCGACGGCGGCGGTCTCGGCGTCGGTGAAGTACGCCAGCGGGGCGAAGCCGTGGTCCTGAGCCCACTCGTCGCTTGCCAACAGAACCACGGAAGCACCGTCGGACAGCGGCGTCGAGTTGCCGGCGGTCATCGTTCCGCCGTCGCCACCGAACACCGGCCGCAGCTTCGCCAGCTTCTCGACCGTCGAGTCGGCACGCAGGTTCTGGTCGCGCTCCAGGCCGAGGTACGGCATCAACAGGTCGTCCATGAAGCCGCGGTCGTAGGCGGCCGCGAGATTGTGGTGGCTGGCCGCTGCGAGCTGATCTTGCTCGAGTCGCGTCACCCCCCACTCCTCGGTCATGATCGCTGTGTGCTCGCCCATCGAGAGCCCGGTGCGCGGCTCGGCGTTGCGAGGAAAATCGGGCACGATCTGGCCGGGCCGAAGCCTCGCCACGGCCTTGAGCCGGTCGGTGTTCGAGCGGGCATTGTTGAGCTCGAGCAGGATCTCGCGCAGATCGTCGTTGAGCGCGATCGGTGCGTCGGAGGTCGTGTCGACGCCGCCGGCGACCGCCGATTCCTGCTGGCCGAGCGCGATCTTGTTCGCCGCGAGGATCGCGGCTTCGAGTCCGGTTCCGCAGGCCTGGCCGAGGTCGTATGCAGGGGTTTCTGGCGCCAGCTTCGAGCCGAGCACGCATTCGCGGGTGAGGTTGAAGTCGCGGCTGTGCTTGAGCACGGCGCCCGCGGCGACCTCGCCGAGGCGCTCGCCGCCGAGACCTGTCCGCTCCACCAGGCCGTCGAGGGCAGCGGTGAGCATGTCCTGATTGGAAGCCTTTGCATAGGCGCCGTTGGAGCGAGCAAAGGGGATCCGGTTGCCGGCAAGGATGGCGACGGGACGGGTCTTTGAGTTCAAGTTCTTCCTTTGCTTCGGGGGTGTGGTCGCAGTGTGACGCCGGCGGCTACTTGAGCTCGGCCGAGTTCTTGCCGAGCAGCTGGCGAGCGATGATAAGAAGTTGGATCTGCTGCGTGCCCTCGAAGATGTCGAGGATCTTCGCGTCGCGCGACCATTTCTCCAGCAGCTCGTCCTCGGCGTAGCCGACCGTCCCGCACAAGGCCACGCAGCGCAGCGCGATGTCGACGCAGCTGCGACCGGCCTTGGCCTTTGCATAGGAGGCCTGCAGCGAGTTCGGCTTGGAGTTATCGGCCATCCAAGCCGCCTGCAGGGTGAGCAGGTGCGAGGCCTCCCAGTCGGCCTCGAGCTCGATCAGCTCGGCCGCGACCGCCGACTGCGAGTGCGTCGGGGCGTCGTAGTCGACATCCACGCCGGCACCATCGAGCAGTTCCTGGGTGCGCTCGAGGCAGGCGCGAGCGAGTCCGACGGCCATGCCGGCGACCAGTGGCCGCGTGTTGTCGAAGGTCTGCATCGCGCCCGCGAACGACTTCTTCGTGTCGATCTCGACGCTGCCGAGCAGATCCTCGGCCGGTACGCGGCAATCCTCGAGGCGAAAGGCCGCGGTGTCGGACGCCCTGATCCCGAGCTTGTGCTCGAGGCGGTCGAGGATCAAGCCGGGATTGGAGCGCTCGACGACGAACGACTTAATCGCTGCCCGGCCCTGCGAGCGGTCGAGCGTCGCCCAGACGACGACGAGGTCCGCGCGCTCGCCCGCGGTGACGTAGATCTTCTCGCCGTTGAGGACGTACTCGTCGCCGTCGAGCTCGGCGGTCGTGCGGATCGCGGCGGAGTCGGAGCCTGCCTCGGGCTCGGTGATCGCCATCGCCGCCCACTTGCCGGCGTAGCGTTCGAGCTGCGAGTCGTCGGCGACCGATGCGATCGCGGAGTTGCCGAGTCCCTGGCGCGGCATCGACAAGGTCAGGCCGACGTCGCCCCAGCACATCTCGATCACGCTGAGGACGGTCGACATGTTGGAGCCGTTTCGGTTGCCGGCGTCGCCGGTGGTCGAGCGGCGGACGCCGGCGGCGCCCGCACCGCCGAGATCGGAGCCGTCGTTCATGCCGTCGACAAGCGCCGCGAGCATGTCGAGCTCCTTCGGATAGGTGTGCTCGGCGCGGTCGTATTTGCGCGAGTTCGGGCGCAGGACCTCGCTCGCGACCTGATTTGCCTGGCCGACCAGGGTCTTGAACTTCTTCGGGACCTCGAGGTTGATCATCGGATCAGCGCAAACTTCCGGCACACGCTTGTCTCGTCGCTAAGCGACTCATCACACACGCGGCTCAAACGAGCAGCGCGCCCTCCATCAGACCCGCAGCGCGCAGGTCGCGATACCAACGCTCGACCGGGTGCTCGGTGATGTAGCCATGGCCGCCGAGCAGCTGCACGGCGTCGGAACCGATCTGCATGCCCTTGCTCGTCGCCAGCCGTCGCGCGAGCGCAACCTCGCGTGAGCAATCGAGCCCCTGGTCGGCGCGGCTGGCGGCGCGATAGGTGGCAAGGCGCATGCCTTCGAGCTCGATCGCGATGTTGGCGACGTCGAAGGCGACCGCTTGGCGGTTGGAGATCGGCTCGCCGAAGGCGATGCGCTCGTTGACGTAGGGGATCACGTAGTCGAGCGCCGCCTGTGAGGCGCCAACCGCAAGCGCGCACCATCCGAGTCGCGCCAGACGCACGCACTCGCGGTAGGCGGCCGGGTCGGCGTCGGCGAGCAGTGCGCCGCGGTCGAGCTTGACGCCGTCGAAGTCCAGGCGCCCGGTGCCGGCGGCGCGCAGCCCCATTGCCGGCTCGGCGTCGAAGGAGATGCCCTTCTGCGCAGCTTCGACGATGAACAGCGCCGGGCCGCGGCCCTCGAGCTCGGCGGCGACGACGAAGAGCTCGGCGTCGGCCGCTCGGGGCACGAGCGACTTGGTGCCGCGCAGGACGTAGCCGTCGCCGCTCGCCGTGGCTTTCGTCTCGAGCTCGAACGGGTCGAACAGCGGCCGCGGCTCGATCATCGCCAGCGCCGCGGCCGGCGGGTCATCACCGGCGAACGGGGTCAGATACGTGCTCTGCTGGTCGGCATCGCCCCAGAGGCCGATCGCAGTCCCGACCGCGGCCGGGGCGAGGATCGCCAGCGCAAGGCTCATGTCGCCACGGGCGAGCTGCTCGGCGACGAGCACCGTGGTCACTGCCGAGCGCTCCTCGAAGGCGCCATCGAGCTCGCCGGGCACGCCGAGCATCGTCACGCCGAGCTCGTTTGCCTGGCGCAGCAGCTCGACAGGGGCGGCGCAGGCGTCGTTTGCGGCGAGGGCCGCGGGACGCAGCTTCGCTTGCGCAAACTCGCCGATCGCTTCGCGCATCATCTGCTGCTCGTCGGTCGGTGTGAGATCGAACTGAGCGGCGCGCTCTCCTCGAGCCTGCCGGGCCGGTGCGGAGAGCTTCGGGCCGGCGCCGTTGAAGCTGCGGCCTACGCTCTCAGCCGCTCGGAAGCCGTTCTTGGTGGCCGAGTAGAGCAGCGCCTCGGCCCGGTCGCGCATGCCGACCCGGTCGAGCAACTCGAGCCCGGCGACGCGATTGAGCGCGCGCAGCCCGAGCGACATTCCGCGCTCGGCGGCGTTCATTCGGCGTACCCGCGAAAGCGTGTGAACAGCGGTGAGAGCAAAGCTACGTCACCGTAGCATTCTGTTTGAGCCGAGGCCGCTACAGACATCCACAGCGTCGGAGAGTTGAACTAAGTCGGAGCGTCCGCGGCCACGAACGCCTCGGTCGCGGCGGCGCGGCGCAGGGCCTGAAGTCGCGAGAGCTGCGAGTCGGCGCGGGCGGAGAGTTCGGCGATATCGACGCCGCCGATGCTGTCCCCCTCTGCGGTGCGCAGCGCCTCCCACAGCGCTGCTTTGCCTGTGACCCCGATCGCCAGCCCTTCGAGCTCGATCACCCGCGACAACGGCGACTGGCTGAACAGATGATCGTTCGGCTTCAGCCGCCCGAGCTTCTCGGCGGTCCAGCCGAGGCCGTCTTTGATCTTGCTCGGGCTGGCATCGAGGTGCGCCATGACGGTCTCCAGCGCATCTTTGTCGGCCGCGATCTCATCGCGAAGCTGGGCGATCTCGGCGCCGTGGGCCCAATCGGCGTTGGAGCCAGCCGCGCGTTTGGCGAGCTCGAGACCCACCGTCGAACCGGCGTGGTGGTCTTGGAGATAGATCTTGAGCAGGTCCGAGGCCACGCGTTGCATTTACCCAGTCGGGCGTTACGCAATCGGCGACCCGGCCGGCCGAGGCCGGTAGGTTGACCGAGATGGACAACCGCACGGAACGAATTGTGCTCGAGACCGAGCGCCACCGCATCGTCGGCGATCTGACCCTGCCGAAGGAGGGCTATCGCAGCCGCCTCTCCGACTATCTCAACCGTGGCGACCTCGCCTTCGTGCCGCTCATCAACGCCTCGATCACGCCGATTGAATCGGTCGACGAAGCTGCCCAGGAGCGCGAGTTCCTCGTCGTCTCCTGCAGCCAGATCCACCTCGCCTACCCCGAAGGTGAGATGCCCGCCGGGCCGCAGTGATCGCTCTCAGGCGACCCGGTCGCCGACCGCCGCCCCATCGTCGGGCGCAAGCAGGATCACCGTGCCGTCGGCGGCGACCGCACCGAGCACGAGGCACTCGGATACGAATGGGCCGATCTGCTTCGGCGGGAAGTTGACGACGGCGACGACGTTGCGGCCTTCCAGCTGCTCACGGGAGTAGTTGGTGATCTGCGCCGACGAGCGCAGCTCGCCGATCTCGCCGCCGAAGTCGATCGTCAGCTTCCAGGCCGGCTGTCGTGCCTCGGGGAAGTCCCCCACAGCGCTGACGCGTCCGACGCGCATCTCGACCGCCTCGAACTGGGCCCAGGTGATCTCCTCACTCACGGCCTGAGCACGATCTTCAACGCCTCGCGGCGGTCGTAGACCTCGTAGGCCTCGGCTGCGTCGTCGAGCTTCATGTGATGGGTGACCAGCGAGCTCGGGTCGAGCGCGCCGGAGGCGAGGCGTTCGAGCACCGGGTCGACGTGCTTGATCACGTTGGCATGGCCGGTTTTCAAAGTCAGCGCCTTGATCCAGACGATTCCCATGTGCAGCTCGAGGCGCTCGGCATAGACGCCCGTAGCCGAGACGGTGCCCGCCTTTCGCGTCAGCCGGCAGGCGAGATCGAGCGCGTCGGGATGGCCCACCGCGTCGACCGTGACGTCGACGCCGCGCTTCTCGGTCGCGGCCTTGACCGCGGCGCGCGGATCGTCCTCGGTCAGGTGGACCGGCTCGGCGCCGAGCGAGCGGGCGAGCTCGAGCCGCTCGGCGACGGTGTCGACGGCGATCACCTTTGCCGCGCCCTCGGCAAACGCGGCCTGCACAGCGCAAAGGCCCACCGGGCCGAGGCCGAGCACGGCGACGCTGGAACCGGGGCCGACGCCGGTCTCGATAACCGCGTGATAGCCCGTGCCCATAACGTCGCCGGCGAACAACGCGACATCGTCGCTGATCCCATCCGGGACCTCGCGCAGCGTCAGGTTTGCGTTGGGGACGAGCAACAGCTCGGCCTGGGCGCCCTGAAGCGAGCCGAGAGTCGCGCCGTGGCCGAACACGCGGCCGTTGTCGCACTTGTGAAAGTCGCCGCGCTCACAGAAGAAACATGCGCCGCAGGCGGTGCAGTAGGTACCGAGCACGCGGTCGCCCTCGGCCACCCGTGAGACCGCTTCGCCCGCAGCCGTCACCGTGCCGACGTACTCGTGACCGAGGGTGAAGCCCTGCTCGATCGCCACGCGACCGTGATAGATGTGGAGGTCGGAACCGCAAACGCCGCTTGCCTCGACGCGAACGATCGCTTCGTCGGGAGCCGTAAGCTCGGGTTCGCGGACGTCGTCGACTCGCACCTGTCCAGGGCCCTGAAAGGTCACCGCTCGCATCGCTACCGGACTCTATTGCGCCGGACATCCGGTCCCGGATTGGCAGGTATCAAGGCATCCGTCCACGAAATGTGGTTTCGTGCAGGTTCAACGTCAACCGGGGTAGACGGCCTAGCGGCCGGGAGGTAGTAATGAGTTCGAAGGTAGATGGGTTCGGCCACCGCGCCAAGCTCTTTTCGCTGATCGCAGCGCTCGCAATCGCATCGAGCGTCGTGTTCGCCGCATGCGGCGATGACGACAGCGAAAGCAGTAGTGACTCCAGCGGAACCGCCGTCTCGGGGGGCGAGATCACGATCTCCCAGACTTCTCAGCCCGACTACCTGGACCCGGCTTTGTCGTACACCGTCAACGGCATCGAGCCGATGTGGCTCGTCTATACCCCCCTTCTTACGTACGTGCGGGCCGAGGGCACCGCGGGCGCCGAGCTGATCCCCGGGCTCGCCGAGGATCTGCCCGAGATCTCCGAGGACGGCAAGACCTACACCCTGACCTTGCGTGACGGGCTTACCTACTCCGACGGCACCGATGTCGTCGCCTCGGACTTCGAGCGCACGATTCAGAGGGTGCTCAACCTCGAGTCCGGCGGTGCTCCGTTCTACCAGCTGATCGAAGGTGCCGAGGACTACCT
>JBKJXG010000387.1:0-3709 GCA_046716525.1 Solirubrobacterales bacterium | reverse complement strand
CCCAGGGTGCTGCTGCACGGCTGGGTCTACAAGGCCGACACCTGGCTGGCGTTGCTCGAGGGGCTTGCCGTCGGGGGGCGCCCCGCGATCGCCTATGACCTGCCGGGGTTCGGCACCGCACCGCCCCTGGACGACGGCTCGGTGCTCGACCAGCTGGTCGAGTTCGCCGTCGCGGCGGTCACGGAGCTTGCCGGCAAGTACGGTGAGGACGTCGTCGTTGCCGGCAACTCACTCGGCGGCTGGGTCTCGCTCAAGCTCGCCGAGCGCTCCGATCTGCCGCTTGCCGGTGTCGTCCCGATCGGGCCCGCCGGGATCGCGATGGCCCCGGCCTTCTTCACGCTCGATCGCGTGCCGGCAATCTCCCGTGTGATCTCGATGCCGGCCCCGGTGCCCGCGGCGGTCGTGCGCTCGATCGCCGGGCAGCTCTACCGTTCGCTCGCCTATGCGGACCCGGCCGGCGTCGATCAGCGCGTCGTCGACCGCTTCACCCGCTTCAACGTCGATCGTGGGGTCATCCGACGGCGCCTCGATTACGCAAAGCGCCTACGCGGCGAGCTCGACAACCCATTCGACGCCGGCGCGATCGACGTGCCCGTGACCGTGCTCTGGGGAAACCGCGACCGCCTCTGCCTCCCGTCCGGCGCGCAGGAGCTCGCCAAGGCGCTGCCAAAGGCGAGGATCGAGATGCTCGACGACGTCGGCCACACGCCCCAGGTCGAATGTCCCGATCTCGTCGTCGAGGCGATCGAGGCGCTGGCGGGTTGATGCCAGTCGCAGGTGTCGGTCTCTCACCCGCATAGCGCCCTTTTCCCGACACGGCCCGGTCGGCTTCACCCGCCGAGCATCGACTCCACGTCGTCGGCGATCAGCCGCCCCAGTGGCAGCGACGACGTTGCCGCAGGCGAGGGGGCGTTTCGGACAAAGAGGGCGCGCTCGGTTCGCGAGACGATGAAGTCGTCGACGAGCGTGCCGTCGCGCGCCACGGCCTGCGCGCGGATCCCGGCCGGGCCGGCGACGAAGTCCGAGGCGCGCAGCTCGGGGATGAAGCGCTGCGCCGCGGCCACGAATGCGCGTTTGGAGATCGCGTGGCGGATCTCGGTCGCGCCGGCGCGCCAGAACTTCGACATCAGCCTCCAGGTGCCCGGCCAGGCAAGTGTGTCCCTGAGATCGGCGCCGCTCAGGCGCGAGAGCCGGTAGGCGTCGCGGGCGCCGACCATCAGCGCCGACGGGCCGAGCAGGACGTCGCCGTCGTGAATGCGCGTCAGATGAACGCCCAGAAACGGAAGCTTCGGATCGGGGACCGGGTAGATGTTGGCGCGAACGAGGTGCGCGCGCTCGGGCCGCAGTCGCAGGTAACCGCCGCGGAAGGGCACGATTCGCGGGTCCTCGGGAGCTCCGGCCGCGCGCGCGAGGCGGTCCGACCAGGCTCCGGCGCAGACGACGGCGGCCCGGGCCCGAGTGGTGCCGCGGGCATGCCTGATGGTCGCGCCGCCGTTGCCCTCGCTGACGGCATCAACGACGCAATCGGTGACGACGAGGCCGCCGTTGGCCTCCAGGTCCTTGGCGTAAGACCGCGCCACCCGCGCGAAGTCGACCACTCCGGTCTCCGGTGAGTACAGCCCTGCCAATCCCGTTACGTGTGGCTCGATCTCGCGCAGCTCGCCGGACGCAACCCGTCGCAGGCCGCGTACGCCGTTCTCGTTGCCGCACCGCTCGAGCTCGTCCAAGCGCTTGAGCTCCGACTGGCGCGTGGCCACGATCAGCTTGCCGACCCGCCTCGCGTCGAGGTCGCGCTCATCGCAGTAGGCGTAGAGCTCGCGCGCGCCGGCAACGCAAAGGCGCGCCTTGAGCGAGTCGGTCGGGTAGTAGATGCCGGCGTGCACCACGCCACTGGAGTGGCTCGTCTGATGGGCCCCGAGGGTTGCCTCGCGGTCGAGCACGACGACCCGCATCGCGTCGTGGCGCAACGCCAACTCGCGCGCGGCCGCGAGGCCGACGATGCCTGCGCCGACAACGACGACGTCGCACTCAGACGGTGGCGTGGTCCCGCTCGATTCGGCGGCTGAAATTCTGCGTACCCAACACCCGCGCCAGTGTGGCATTACGATCGGCTCCTGCATGCCCCTGCCGCTCGAGCCTCCGATCAAGCCGCAGCTGGCGCTCTCGCGAAAGCAGATGCCCGAGGACGAGGGATGGGCGTACGAACCCAAGTACGACGGCTTTCGCGCACTGGCGTTCGTGGACGGCTCCGAGCACTTCTTGCAGTCGCGAAATGGCAAGCCGCTGGCGCGCTATTTCCCCGAGCTCGACTTCCCGGCCGGCCGCTACATCCTCGACGGCGAGCTCGTGATCCTCGACGACCACGGCCGCGAGGTCTTCGACGCGCTTCAGAACCGCATTCATCCGGCCGAGTCTCGAATCGAGCGGCTCTCGAAGGAGACGCCGGCGCGCTTTCGCGCCTTCGACCTGCTCGCGATCGGTGACGAGTCGGCACTCGAGAACCCCTTCGAGCAACGCCGGGCCGCGCTACAGCAGCTGCTCGAAGGCTTCGATGACACCGGCTCGGTCGAGCTGACGCCGCTCGTTTCGGAGCCCGCGGGCGCCGAGGATTGGCTTGCCGGCGGTGAGGGCGTGATCGCCAAGCGCCTCGATTCTCCCTACCTCCAGGGCGAGCGCAAGGCGATGGTCAAAGTCAAGCGCCTGCGCACGATCGACGCGGTCGTCGCCGGTTGGCGTCCGGGCAAGGAGGAGGGCACGGTCGGCTCGCTGATGCTCGGGCTTTACGACGGCGACGGTGAGCTGCATGTCGTCGGCCACACCTCCGGGCTCAAGGCGAAGGAGAAGCGCGACCTGGTCAGGACACTGGCGCCGTACGAGACCGGCGATCGCGGTTCGGCCGACCCCAGCCGGTGGGCGGCCGACCGCGATCTTGAATGGGTCGCGCTGCGCCCAGAGCTCGTGATCGAGGTCAGCTTCGACCACGTAAGCGCCGGGCGCATCCGCCATGGCGCGAAGCTGCTGCGCTGGCGCGAGGACAAGCCGGCCGCCGAGTGTTCGATCGAGCAGCTCGACTCCTAAACGGTCGACGAGGATGAAGTGAAGCCGATGGCCCTCAAGCTCGAGTTGGTTGCGGTCCCCGTCTCCGACGTGGATCGCGCCAAGGACTTCTACACCGAGAAGGCTGGGTTCAAAGCCGACGTCGACGTCGAAGTCGGCGGCGGGGTCCGCTTCGTTCAGCTCACGCCTCCCGGATCGACCTGCTCGATCTCGATCGGCAGCGGCCTGACCGAGATGCGGCCGGGCTCGCTCGACGGCCTCCAAGCGGTCGTCGACGACATCGAGGTAGCGCGCGAGGAGCTCGCCGGGCGCGGCGTCGAGGTCAGCGAGGTCCAGGTCTTCGACTGGGGCTCGTTCGTGTTCTTCACCGACCCAGACGGAAACGGCTGGGCCGTTCAGCAGCTTCCCGAAGATCCCGCGAGCGCCTAGCCCTCCTTCGCCCGGCTGGGCTGCACACGCTTCGGCTCGCCCTTCTGCTTGGCGAAGTGCGGCGGCCACGGCGCGTCGCCGAGACCCTCGGCCTCGTCGCGAGCGGCGAGCTCGAGCAGCGATTCGAGCGAGTGGGCGACCTCGTCGATCTTCGCCGACGGGTCGCCGCGCTCGGCGACCCGCTTGGGAACGGTGTCGAGGCGCAGTTCGGCCGGGTCGACGT
>JBKJXG010000386.1:0-6509 GCA_046716525.1 Solirubrobacterales bacterium | reverse complement strand
GCACCGCTCGAGGCGGTGCTCGGCGATCACCACTCCCATCCCCCACTCCTCGTTGAGCCGCCGCAACAGGCCGATGAGCTCGTTGCCGGCGACCGGATCGAGCTTCGACGTCGGCTCATCGAGCAGGATCAGACGAGGGCGCAGCACCAGTGCCGAGGCGAGAGCGACGCGCTGCAGCTCTCCCCCTGAGAGCGTGTCGGTCGGGCGATCGATCAGGTGAGCGATGCCGAGCGCCAGCGTCACCTCCTCGACCGCGCGGGCGCGGGCTCCGTCGGACTCGCCTCGAAGCTCGAGCGGCAGCTCGAGCTCGCCGCGAACCGTGGCTGAGACCACCTGAGCCTCCGGATCCTGGCCGACGAGCCCGACGAGGCCGCCGAGCGCGGCCGGACCGCTGTCGCGGACGTCGAGACCCGCGACCTGCAGCTCGCCGGCGGCGACTCCGCCGTGATAGTGGGGAATCAAGCCGCAGAGCGCTCGCAGCAATGACGACTTGCCCGACCCCGAACGCCCGGCCACGACGACGAACTCCCCCTCGTCGAGCTCGAGATCGACGTCATCGAGAGCAGCTGCCCGCGTCGCCGGATAGGCGTAGGAGAAACTCCGCATGTCGACCATGGGCTCAGCCATGGCGCTCCCGCCGAGCGCCCTCGGAGCTCTTGGCGCGTTCGAGCCCCGTAAACGGCAGCGCGGCCAGGACCGGCAGGGCGAGAGCGAGTGCGAGCGTCGGTGTGCCGGCGTCGAGCTCGGTACTCGGGTAGGCATCGAAGGCGCCCACGCCGGCGATCCGTGCCGACGCGGCGGCGATGACGATCGCGATCCCGGCCGCGACGAAGCGCCAGTCGTGTCGCGAACCGCGCTGAGAACCGCTCCGACATGGCGCCCCGTGGGCATATCCGCGCAGCTCGAGCGCTGCGGCGACGTCGACGGCGCGATCGAGCGAGCCGGCAACGAGACGCCGCACGATCGCGGCGCGCCCGACGGCTGCCGCGCCCGGTCCGCGTAGCGCCACCGCCTCTCGCAGGCGGGCGTGGTCGGATGCAGCAAGCGGAACGAGCCGCGTGACCAGGCTTGCCGTCATCGCCGAATGGCGTGCGACGGGTCGCAGCAGGCGCATGATCCGGTCGGGGTCGACGCACGCCGAATGGATTGCGAATACACCCAGCACGACACCGATGCGAAGCGCGAGCAAGCTGCCCTCGATCAAGGCCTCCCCGCTGACGTCGAGCTGCCCCAGCACCGGCAGGTCCCAGCCTCGAACGAGGACCGTGTCGCCTCGTTGGGAGGCAATCGCGTTGACGGCGATGATGAGGACGCCCAAGATCGCTGCCCACCGAGCCGAGGTTGCGAGCGCGCGCCGGGCGCCGCAGAGCAGGCCGGCGACGACCGTCGCCGCGGCGACCGCAGCGAGCACCAGCGGGCTGGAGTAGACGAACGCCGCAACCGCAAGCGAGCCGAGATAGACGCTGGCGGCCAAGGCCCCAACGCGGCCGAAGGCGCCGGGTTTCGGCGAGTAGGCGATCGCCGATCTCATCGCAGCGCCCCGACAGGCACGGCGGTCTCGCTGCCGGCGTACGTCGCTACCGCGTAGCGGTCGCTGAGATCATCAGAGTCGAGCATCGCAACCGCTTCGTCCACGCCGGCGGCGTCGACGCCGGTGACGAGCCAGGTCGGCGGCTGCACACCCTCGCGCAAGGCGGCGACGAGGCCTGCCCCGGATAGATGCCGGCGCGCGACCGACGCCCGCTCGTCGAGCAGCTCGAGGCTCCAGTCACCGCCATGGCGCTGGGCGAAGCGCGCGAACACGCCGCTCACCTCGGGTCCTTGGTCGAGGCTGTCTGCAAGCGGATCCGAGCGCACCTGCGCCCATGGTCCAACCAGCAGCCGCAGCGAAGGACCGTCGTCGTCGTGCGGTGCCTCGACGCTCGCTTTCACCGCCTCACCGGCGAGGCGGTCACGAACGCGATCGCAGGGATCACGGCGCCCGAAACATTCGACTCGGACTTCGATCCGCTTGCTCTCGGATGATGCCTGCAAGAAGGGCTCGGGCCACGAACCAACGACCGCGGGCGTGCGCAGGGCATCGGTCCAGTCTCGGTAATCCCACCAGACACGGTCGCCTCCACGGACCTCGGCTTCGGCGGCGCCGGTCGAGGATTCGATCCCGTTGACGAAGAAGAACCAATCGTGGGGACGCCCGGTATCGATCTCGCCCTCGATCCCGTCGATCGACTGCACGAAGCCGCCCGAGTAACGCGTCTCGATATCGACCTCGCGGTCGAGCATGCGGATCACGGTCTCACTGTCGGCGGGCTCGGGCTCGGTGGCCTCGAGCAGGAGCTGCGCTCCGTAGTCGCGAGTCACCGTCAGCGTCGCCGCGCCCTGCGAGGACTCGCCCTCGCCGAGGCCACAGCCGGAAGCGACGGTGGCGAGCGCGAGTGCGCCGGCCACCGCCAACCCCCGGATGCGACCGCGGCTCACCGCGACTTGACCTTGAGCCTCTCGCAGTCGGCCGCGATCTTGTCGTCGGAGTCGGCGACGACCCCGTCGTCGCCGGGGCCGCAATCGACCTTGTCGGCGAATCCACCCGCGACTCGAACCCTGTCGTCGCCCCCGCGAGCGCGGATCTTGTCGGGGCCCTTACCGGCGGTGATCTTGTCGGCGTCGGGGCTGCCGACGAAGCGCTCACCGTGCGCTTTCGGGCAGGCCGAGAGGTCGGAGTTGACGCAGACACGCAGCGCCTTCGACGCAATATCGGTGCCGCGCGTGGCGACGAGCGTTTCACGCCCTGGTGGTCCCGGCGTCACGGTCGCGGTGCCGTCGCTGGCCGTCGCCGCCGGCGTCGCGCCCCCGCTCACGGTCACCCCCTCGGCCGGCGTGCTCGAGCAGTTGGTCGCAAACGGCGGATTCGAGTCGGTGACGCAGGAGTGCTGGATCACAGAGACTGCGTACGGCGCAGTGTCGGCGGTGCGCGCCGGTGCGATCAGCTCGAGCTCGGCGGGATTCGGACTCGGGAAGTTGTCAGGCGCGAGATAGAACAACACCTCGTCGCCACCCGAGACCTCGAGCTGGTCCGCCCCAACCGCGGCCTCCGCGTGATTGCTCTTCAGATACCAGAAGCTGCCGGCGCCGGCCTCGCTGCCGCCGATCGTGCAGATGCCGAGACCGAACTCGAACTGGTCGGTGATTTCGAGCGGGCGCAGGGAACCGTTGGCCCGCGCGCCACTTGCGAGCAGCCCGAGGGCGACAGGGTCGTCGAACGGATACTCGGCGCCGCTTCCACCCGGAGGTCCGAAGCAGTCGGCCTGCGGGGTGGTGGGCACGGTGATCTCGTCGTTGATGACGTAGTTGGTGCCTGGATCGAGCACGCTCTCGGGGGTGAGCACGCGCAGCTCGGCGGTGACGGCATCGGCATTGGCGGGACTGATAACGAAGAACGCGGCCAGCGCGACGAGCGCGAACCGCGCAGAGAAGGTACGTGTGGTCATTGACGAGCCACCCTTTCCTCGAGGGACATAACTGGCTTTGGCCGGTGGCAGGTCTCCTGACTTCCGGGAGGGGCTTCGCGCCTTCCCAAGGTGGCTTTGGCCGCCTCAGTGGCTGACTCGCGTCATGCGATGCCCAGACGAATATTCCCGGTCACAGTGGCGGGACCGCGCCGGCTTCTCACCGGACTTCCCTTGACCACAGGCCCTATCTACTCAGGTCGAGTCTAGACCTCGAAGTCCGACGGCGGCGTCACCGCCGAGACGTCGCCTACTCGCTGCGCTCTTCGACCTTCTTGCGCAGCTGCTCGACGACCTCGGGCATTGCCTGGCGCATCCGTGACAGCTCCCAGTGCTCGATCTTGATCAGGCGGATCGGCGAGGTCGAGATCACGGTCGCCGAGCGCGCCTGCTTTTCGAGCAGGCCCTGCTCGCCGAAGAAGTCGCCGGGGCCGAGGTCGGCCAGGTGCTCGCCCTCGCGCTCGACTTTGGCAGTGCCCTCCTCGATCACGTAGAAATCGTTCGAGTAGCCGCCTTCGCGGATGATCGTCTTTCCCTCCATCGCGGACTCCAGCGTGGCGAACGCGGCGACCTTCGCCAGCTTGTCCTCGGGCACGTCGTTGAACAAGGGCGTGTTCTTCAGTGCGCTTACGTCCACGGGTCTCCTCCGCTGATGACTTCGATGGGCGCGGAGAACCTAACCGATCCTCAACGCTCAGGCGGCGCTCTCCAGCGACTCCAGCGAAGCCGGGTCGGCCCCACGGGCGCGAACGGCGCCGAGGAAGCGCTCGATCGTCTCGACCACGCGCGCGGTTCTGACGCTGGGCAGGATGTCGAAGGCGTGCTCGGCGCCCGCGAGCTCGGCATATAGCACCGGGGTGTCCGAGCTCGCCCGGAGCTCGCGCACGAAGCGGCGGGCGTCGGCCACCGGCACGAGAGTGTCGTGATCGCCGTGCAAGACCAAGAACGGCGGCGCGCCGGCGTGGACGCGGTAGGTGGGCGACGCTGCCCGAAAGCGCTCCGGCTCATCGGCAAGCGTGGCCTTGAACACGTAACGCTCGAACACCCATTCGCGCAGCTCGCGGTAGTAGGTCCCTTCGGCGTCGGTGAGGTCGTAGATGCCGTAGAAGGGAACGGCGGCGGCGACCGACGTGTCGGCTTCCTCGAAGCCGGGCTGGTAGGAGCTGTCGTCGGGCGTCAGCGCCGCCAGCGCGCTGAGATGGCCGCCGGCCGAGCCACCGGTGATGCAGATGAAGTCAGGGTCGGCACCGTAGTCGGCGGCATGCTCGCGCACCCAGGCGATCGCGCGCTTGACGTCGATCAGATGCTCGGGAAAGGTCGCCCGCGGGCTCAAGCGATAGTCGATGTTGAAGCCGACCCAGCCGCAGGAGGCGAGGTGGTTGAGCAAGGGGATGCCCTGCTCGTGGCGGCTACCGACGAGCCAGCCGCCGCCGTGGACTTGGATGATCGCCGGCCTCGGCCCATCTCCGCCGGGATGCGGCGCCTGGCGATCGCGAGGGGCGTAGACGTCGAGGTGAAGCGCCTTGTTGCCGTAACGCGCGAACTCGACGCCGTTAGTGCGCCGCACACCTCGAGCGAAGAACATCAGCGGAGGAAAAACGACGTGGCTGAAAGGAAAGCTCGAGCCGTCGAGCTCGTCGGGTGGCCCGATCCGCTCGAGCGCCTCCCGCAGGCGCTCGCCCGTACCGAGGCTCTGCCGCGCGAGCATCCCCAGCAGCGCGGTGGCGACAGCAAGGAGCGCCACCGCCGCCACGCCGAGCGTCGAGTCGAGGGCGCCGAGCGCGATCAGAGCGACAATCGCAATCACGCAAAAAGCGCCGAGCGCCCACGGGAACTCGCGGACCGCCGAGCCCGCGATCCAGCGGACGAGGCGGATGCGAAGTGAGATCGGCACCCGTAACTCGAGCGCCTTGCGAAGCAGAGCGAACATGCGCGGAACGCTAGAGGGTCGCCGGGCGGCTCAGCCGGTCGCCGGTGCGAGACGAGGCGGTTTAGATTGCGGCGATGACCGCTTCGGCCTCGAAGAGGCAATACGCCCCGCGTCTACCGCCGGCACAACGGCGCGAGCAGCTACTCGACTCGGCGCTGGCGGTGATCGGCGCCGACGGCTATGCCGGCGTCTCGATGGAGGCGATCGCCCGGACGGCCGGGGTGACCAAGCCGGTCGTCTACGACGCATTCGGCGACCTCGGCACGCTGCTGCGCGCGCTGCTCGAGCGTCAAGAGAAGCTCGCGCTGTCACAGGTGAGCGAGGCGCTGCCGTCGCAGGCGGCAATGGACCCCGACGAGCTCGTCGTCGCGGGACTGACGGCGTTCTTGGAAACGGTGGGCGCCCATCCGACGACCTGGCGCTTGATCGTGATGCCCGCGGAGGGCACGCCCGAGCTCGTCCGTGACCACGTCGAGGAGGGGCGCGAGAGCGTACGCGAGCAGATCGCGGAGCTGCTGCAACGAGGGCTCGAAGCCCGCGGTGGCCCCGACGGCGTCGATGTCGAGCTCGCCTCCCAATGCCTGATCGCGATCGCCGAGCACCTCGGCCGGCTCGTCCTCACCCAGCCCGACGCTTACTCGCCCGAGCGCATCAGGAACTTCGCCGCCTCCCTGTTGGGCGCGCTCGAACGTGGCGATCGCTGAACTTCTCTGTCGGCGCACCTGAAGTTCGGCGCGCGCGCCCCCTTCTCAGCCCGGCTGCCGGCTACTCGCCGTCTCCGGAGCCTTGAAGGGAAGGCGCCGGCTGAATCAGACCCAGCTGGCTGAGGATCGTCGCGGCGTCGAAGTACACCCGCTCGCAGACGAGGCTGTCGCCTTCGAAGAGAAAGAAGGCGACGGTGCGGCAGGTGAACTCCTTTCCGGTCGCCGGAATCCCGCGCAGCGGGCCCTTGTGAGTCCCCTTGAGCTCGAACTCGACGATGACGCCGGCATCGGTGTGATGAAGCGCGATCAGCTCGTTGCGCTGATCGGGAAAGGCCGTCCGCGTGTCCTCGAAGTACTGGCGCACCGCCTCGT
>JBKJXG010000385.1:0-2998 GCA_046716525.1 Solirubrobacterales bacterium | reverse complement strand
CGGTTTCTGATCCCCGCCTCCATCAGCGCCCGGTGTACGAGGCGGGTGCCGATGTCCGACGGCAGGCCGACGTGGCGCAGCGCGTGCTGGCGCGCGGCGCCGGTCCCGCCCTCGAAGCCCGAGAGGGTGATGATGTCGGCGCCGGCCTTGGCGATGCCGAGGCCGATCGTGCCGATGTTCGGCACCACTGGGACCTTGACCGAGACGCGCAGGTCGGGGTTGACCGTCTTCAGCTCGTCGATCAACTCGGCGAGGTCCTCGATCGAGTAGAGGTCGTGGTTGTTGGAGGGCGAGATCAGGTCGGTGCCAGGTGCCGCATTTCGCGCCGCCGCAACCTTCTCGGAGACCTTCTTTCCCGGCAGATGGCCACCCTCACCGGGTTTGGCGCCTTGACCGATCTTGATCTCCGCGACGTATGAGGCGTTGAGCATCTCGGCCGAGACCCCGAAGCGCCCCGATGCGACCTGCTGGCCACGCCACTTGCGGTAACGCCCGTACATGTCGCGGATCTCGCCGCCTTCGCCGTTGATGCAGAGCACGTTGATCGCCTTCGCGGCCTCGGCGTAGGCGCGAAAAGCGGGCTCGGACTGCGAGCCGAAGCTCATCGACGAGATCACGATCGGATAGTCGTGGTGGCCAACTCCCGGGTCGACCCCGGCCACGCCAATCGACTCCCGATCCGATCTCAAGCCGGTGATGTGGCGCATCGAGATCGGGCTCTGAGCCTCGAGCTCGCGCACCTTCTCGGCGTAGGAGTCGTAGTCGGCGCTGCCGTTGGCGGCGGCGACCGCCGCCTTGTAGACCTTCGGGTAGAAGCGAAACGTCTTCGCCGGCTTGGCGGGGCCGTCGACGTCGCCGACGATGCCGTAGCGCTGATCGGTGTCGGCGTCGAGCTCGGCGAAGCCGGTGCCGCCCGTTGCCGTCGCGGCGAAGGCGTCGGTCTGGAAGATCTCGGTCAGCTCGGGCTTGAGCCCGATCGCCGAGAACTGACGCGCGTAGCCGCGAACCTCGTGGATGCCGATCGTCGAGATCACCTTCTCGATGCCCTTCGAGAGCGCCGCGCAGATGTTGGCGACATCGTCGGAGTAGTCGTCGACGCAGACGACCTCCAGCATCACGTAAGGGTTGACGCCGTTGGCGCCGAGGCCGAGCGCCAAGACGACGTCGTGCACGTTTCGAATCGCCGCCGAGCGCAACACGATCGAACAGCGCCGCCGCAGATTCTCCTCGCCCGGCTCGACGCGGAAGTGCTTCAGAGCCTGGTCGACCGCAGACGTCGCCAGATGTGGGTCGAGATAGCGGCGCTCGCCGTCGTAGACGGTGCGGTCGGTGAGTACGAGCAGCTCGGCGCCTGCGCGCACCGCCTTTGCCGCCTCCTGCTTGAGGCGCTCGATCGCGCCGGCGGTCGTCTCGGACTCGAGCAGGGCGACGTCGACCGCCGCCGCGCGGTCGCGAAACTTCTCCCACAGGTCCTCCATCAGCCAGGTCTGGTGCTCGCGGGCGATCTCGCGATAGGTCGAGTCCGACAAGGGCGCCATCCCGTGGTGGCCCCCGAGGATGACCGGGAACGAGGTCTCGACCGTGCGAGTGTCGGTCGCGGGATCGTGCAACGAGGGACGGCGACCGAAGACGGCGCGAGTCGAGAAGTGCTCCATCTCGCGTTCGCGGTCGATCGCCGGGTTGGTGACGACCGCGACCGTCTCCTTGAAGTAGTCGGCGAGGTTCTGGCGCTCGGGGCTGAGCGCCGCCAGCGGCCCGTCGTAGCCGAGCGAGCCGATCGGCTCCTGGCCGTTGGACGCCATCTGCTGGCAGATCTTGACGTCGTCGCGCTGCCAGCCGAAACCGGCGAGGATCGACTCGGCGACGATCACCGGCTCAGCCGGGCCGGCCGACGAGTAACCGGGGATGTCCGATCCCTGGAGCGGCCCGCCCGTCTGCAGGGCGCGGTCGTAGGCGGCAACCTCATCGGTCTCGGTACGGGCCAGCCACTTGCGGGCAACCTCGCGCTGCATCTCCGCGTGGCTCCACAGGCGCGAGCGACGCTTGTCCGCGTCGATCGTCACGTACGCCTTCTCGCCCGGCCCCAACGGCAGAGGTTCCGAGACCAGCTCGTGCACGCTGACCACGCCGGGCTCGGAGCTGAAGATGTGATCATCGCGAGTCTCCAGCTTCCACAGCGGACGCAACCCGAGCGCGTCGGCCGAGAACACGCATTCGTCGTCGTGGCGGGCGATCAATGCCACGGGTCCCTGCGCGAACGGGCCCAGGGCCTCGCGCAGGTACATGTAGAACCGATGCAGCTCGCGCGGCAGCGAGCGGATCTCGTTGACCACTGGCGGCACGACTATCTCCATCGCCTCGGCCAGCGACAGCCCCTCGACGCGGATCAGATGGTCGATCGTGCGATAGAGGTCCTGGGAGTCCGAGCCGCCGGCCGGCACGCTGACCCCGAGCGCACGTGCCTCCTGGCGCAGTTGCTCGATCGTGTTGATCTCGCCGTTGTGGCCGAGGATCGAGAACGGCTGCACTCGCCGAAAGGAGGGCCATGTGTTGGTCGAGTAGCGGTTGTGCCCGAAGCAGCCCACGGTCTCGAAGCGCTCGTCGGTGAGGTCGGGGTAGTACTGGCCGAGCACTTGCGGCGCGCCCATCACCTTGTAGACGCAGGTCGTCGCCGAGAACGACGGAATGTGGAAGCCGAGCTCGGCCTCGAGCTCCGTTACCAGGCCGAACAGGCGGCGATCGCGGTCGCCCGCCTCGGCGAGTAACCCGGCGATCTGCCAGAACTGGGGCTCTTCTTCGCGCGCGGTCGCGCCCAGCGCCTGCGGCACGGTCTCGCCGAGGCGCTCGGCGAGAATGCGAAAGCCGCCGCGCCCGAGCAGCTCGCGCGCATCGTGGCGCGCCTGCTCGAGCTCTTGCGAGCGATCGATGAAGATGTGCGCGACGGCAAACGCCTGGTCATGGACGAGGGCAGGGCCGTGGCCGCCGGCGCGGATCTCCT
>JBKJXG010000384.1:0-2811 GCA_046716525.1 Solirubrobacterales bacterium | reverse complement strand
ATCCAGGGGCTCGCGTCGGTGCACCGCTACCTCGTCCGTTTCGCAGACAGGCTCGAGCTGGGGGCCAAGACCGGGGCGCCCGCCGCCTTTCATCGCGGCCTGCTTCCGTACCACCGCTCGCTGATCGCGGACCGAGAGATAGGGATCGTCACCTGCCATCCGGCGCTCGCCGTCGGACTCGAGACGCGAATGGGGGCGCGCGCTGTCGATCTGCGGGCCGTGCCCCCGCAGGCCGCGATCGCCGCATCTCCGGGCACCAACACGGGCCACTGGCCCGGCCGCTACAGCGAGCTGGTCGAGGAGCTGGGGGCGATCGAGCCCGGCCGTCTCTGGTTCGTCGCCGCGGGGATCCTCGGCAAGGTCTACTGCGAGGTGATCCGGGCGGCTGGCGGGATCGCGGTCGACATCGGCCACATCGCCGACGTCTGGGCCGGGGTTCGCTCCCGGCAGTCGATCACGCGCCGCGCGCTGGCAACCTGGCGGGTGGTCTGAGCAGCGCCCGCTTCCGCGGTCGTTGCTCATCTGCGGCCGACGAACGACCCGCGCGGGTTCGGGAGGGTTATGCCACTGATCTCAAGCGTTGCGATCAACTCGCCGAGCCGGTGGTGCGGGGTCCATGCCGGATGGCCGTTGCCGGTGTCGTGGACGACTATGTAGGAGCCCGGCTTGGCGAGCTCGGCCCAGCGCTCGACCTCCTCGAAGCGGTAGTCGAAGATCGAGTCCGCAATCATCAAGTCGCCGGAGGCGAGATCCTCGTCGGAGGGGGTATCGACGTCGGCCAGCACGCTGAACACGCCATCGAAGAACGCCAGCGACGAGAGTCGCCGACGCCAGTCGAGGTCGCTTTCGAACACCTTGGTCACCGAACCGGGCGGGAGCATCGCCGCCACGCGCCGCGTCGTATAACCCTGGCCGACGCCGGTCTCGATCACGAGCGACGGCTTGACCATGAGAGCCAGGGCGGCGGCCAACTCGCAGAACTCGTACTCGGGAGACATCCGGTTCCACGACTGCCATGCCGGCCCCCCAGGGTGCCACCGCGAGCGCTCCACGCCGAGCTCGGGCTCGCCGGTCCAGGCATCAACGCTGGCGCCGCCAATGTCGCCCCCCAGGCTTGCGGGCGTCCGCTCGGCACCTCGCCCATGTTCATTTTCGGCTCCGGAAGCGACGCTCTGACCACTCTAGCTCTGCGCCTGGATAGACTCGCGGCGATGGCGGGATCGCTGCAAGGACGCAGGGCCCTCATCACCGGAGCCTCGTCCGGAATCGGGGAGGCGACGGCGCTGGCGATGGTTGCCGAGGGCGCCAAGGTCGCGCTCGGCGCACGGCGCAAGGACCGCCTCGACGAGCTCGCCTCGCGAATCGAATCCGACGGCGGTAAGGCCGTCGCGGTCGAGGCGGATATCAGCGACGAGGCGCAGGCCAGGGCGTTGGTCGAGACCGCGCACTCCGAGCTCGGCGGCCTCGACACGCTGATCAACAACGCTGGCGTCATGCTGCTCGGCCCGCTTCAGGGCGCCGATCCGGCCGAGTGGCGGACGATGATCGAGGTCAACTGCCTCGGACTTCTCTACTGCACCCACTACGCGCTGCCGCTGATTCGCGACGGTGGGGGCGGCGACGTCGTCAACGTCTCCTCGGTGGCCGGGCGAACGGCCGCGCTGGGATCGGGCGTCTACAACATGACCAAGTGGGGCGTCGTCGGCTACTCGGAGTCGCTGCGCCAGGAGGGCCCCCACATCGGCGTCCGGGTCACGTGCGTCGAACCGGGGTTCGTCGAGACCGAGCTTCAGGGCCACAACGAGAACCCGATGGTCGTCGACCAGATCGAGAAGATGAAGGAGGCGACGGGCAAGGTGCTCGAGGCCGCCGACATCGCCAACGCCGTCGTCTACGCGGTCTCCCAGCCCGAGCATGTGAGCATCAACGAGATCCTCGTGCGGCCGAGCGGCCAAACGCGCTGATCAGCGGCCGAGGACGGCCGTCGGTAGACGAGCGTCCGTGATAACGTACACGGCGTGAACGCGATCGCAACGCGCGACGGGGTGGCTGTCGGAGCCAGAATCAAGGCGCTTCGTGACTCAATGACACTCTCTTTGCGCGATCTCGCAGCGCGCAGCGGCGTCTCAGCGCCGATGCTGTCGCAGGTCGAACGCGGTGAGACGAGCCCGACGTTGGTAGTCGCCGAACGGATCGCCGCAGGCCTCGACCTCAGCCTCTCGCAGCTGCTTCGCCTCGACGAACGCGAGCACATCGTCGTCACTCGCGCAAACGAGCGCCGTGTGCGCGCCCGCAAAGGCCACCGCACCGAGGAGCTGACCCCGCCGCTTCCCGGTCAGCGTGCAGACGTTTCTCTGCATGCGCTCGACCCCGGCGCCGCCACCGGTAAGGCCGGCGACCCTACCCTGCACGAGCCCGGGGCACGCGAGACTGCCGTCGTCCTCTCGGGTACGGTCACGCTGCTGATCGACGACGAGCGCCACGACCTCGCCGACGGCGACAGCGTCACCTTCGACGCGGATCTTCCCCATCGCTTCGAGAACACCAGCGATGTCTCCGCTGAGTTCGTCGCCGTCGTCGCGGCCGGCCTCAGGCGCAGCTAGGAAGCCGGACGATGCCGCAGACGATGTTCGAGAAGATCTGGGATGCCCACACCGTTGACGATGGACTGATCTACATCGACCTGCATCTCGTCCACGAGGTCACCTCACCCCAGGCCTTTGACGGGCTGCGCTTGGCCGGGCGCAAGCTGCGCCGGCCCGACAAGACCGTCGCCACCGCCGATCACAACGTGCCTACCGACGGTACGCC
>JBKJXG010000383.1:0-9481 GCA_046716525.1 Solirubrobacterales bacterium | reverse complement strand
GTTGCGGCGCGGCGAGGCGGAGCGGCGGCGGGCCGGGTCGGGTTTCTATGCGGGGCGGGTGCGCCGGGGGTTCGCGGCTGGGCCGGCCGGGGGGGGGCTGGTCGTCGCATCGCAGGTTGCAATCGCTGCGGGGGTGGTGGCTGAGAGGTTTACGGGGCCGGGTGAGAAGGGTGGTTGAGAACACCTCGCGTGGAGATCTGTTTCCGACTGTTGGAAATGGAAGTCCATGGAACGACCCAAAGGGCCAGAGCGGACAGCCTGTGGAGATCCATTCACGACAGTCGTTAACGAATCTCCAAGGAGCAGCAAACAGCGCTGGCTAGCCGCTCCCTACCCAGCACCACCCGCTCTCGTCAACAACGCCTCACCGGGCAAACCGCCACCGTCCGCACCCACAACCTCGCACACAGTCGCCGCCACATCGACCAGCCGCGCCGGCCGCGCCGGCTCGCGCACAGATGAAGCTCCCGGCGCGACGAGCGCCCAGGCATCGCCCGGGGTGTGATTGCCCGAGCGCCCCGAACCGCTGCCGTGCCGGGTCACCTCGCCGAAGCGCGGCGATCGCACGCCCGTCAGGCTCGTCGCGGGGCGCTGTGACCAGCGCACCGCCAGGTCGGGCAGGCGCTCGGCGCGGTCGCCCGGATAGCGCTCGGCGATCCGTACTACCTCTTCCACGGCCGGCACCCCGTCGGGGTCACTGAAAGTGGCAAGGCCCGAAGCGATCTCGTCGGCCAGAGCGTCGACGTCGCCCGGCGCGACGATGCCGTCGCGCTCGCGGCCCTGGAGGTTGAAACGGATATAGCCTTGGTTGTCGGCGGGATGGGCGAAGGCACGGGTGCTCGCCCACTCGATGCCTCGCAGCTCGAGCCGAGCGGTGAGATCGAGCGCGACGCGGTCGGGGATCGCGTCGGCGATCGCCGAGCGAAGTCGGGCGGGAACGGCGGCGCGCAGACGCCATATCGCCGCGGCGTCATCGGAAGCGAGTGGGCGGCCCGAGAGCACGGCCGCAAGCATCTCGGGTACCAGGTCGGCCCGGCTGGCGTTGGCGTCCATGCCGACAGCCGAGGTGACGATGACGTCGGTGCCGGGCGGCAGGTGCTCGAGCACGCGCGCGATCGCCGCGTCGACGGCGACGTAGACGTCGTCGAGGGCCGCCTCGAGAATCGCTTGCGACTCGCGATCGAGCGACGAGGGATCGAGCTGGGACAGGTCCCAGAACTGATGCCCGGCGAGGTGGGCGGCGCTGAAGGTGAGCCAGGCGAGATCGAAGCTCTCGCGACGAAGCAGCTCCTCGGCCAAGGTTGCGATCCGGGCCGGTGCCGCGACGAGCTTCTCGCGCAAAGCGATCAGGTCGCGCACCCTCGGGCGGCCGAAGATCTCAGTCGCACCGGGCCCGCGACCGAAGCGCCGCGCGAACTCGCGCCCGGCGGCGGGTGGGCGCGACCAGCGCGGCAGCACGACGCGGTCCTCGAAGCCCCAGCCACAGACGAACGTTCCCTCGGCGCGTTCGGGCGGCCGGCTTTCGTAGGGGTCGATCGCCAGCGTTCGCAGGCCGGCCGCGGCAAGATGCTCCCAGACTGCCGGTGCCGTCTCAAACGCGGTCGCGTAGCGCGCACGCTGCTCGCCGGCGGCCCACTGAAAGGGATAGAAGCTGCCATGGTCACCGAGCTCGACGCCGCTGTAGAGCGTGTAGAAGGCACCCGCGGCGAAGTCGGTGGCCGGCGTATCGAGCTCGAACCGGCGCCCGCGTCCGGTCAGCTCCGCCAGCGCCGGAAGCCGACCTTCGCCGAGCAGCCTCTCCAGCACCGCGACGCTGGCCGAGTCGAACTGGAGCACGCAGATCAAGAAATCGCCGCTGCCTCGACCAGCTCGAACGAAGCTGCGGCCTCAACCATCTCCATCACTCGTACGCCGTCGCCGGCGGTGGCGAGCAGACCGGGGTCACCGCCACGCACGGCGGAGCCGAAAGCCTCGACCTGGCGGCGCAATGACGCCACCAGCGGGTGACCGCCGCGACGCAGGCGGGTGAGGCTCGCGCCCGTCACGCCGCCGAGGCGGCTGGCGGCGACCTCGACCCCGCCGCCGCGCACGGCCGTGCGCTCGAGATAGGCGCGGTCGGTGGCGCAGCGGATGCGGGCTGTGCCGCGTTCGAGCTCGAGCACGAGATCGGCGCGTTCCGGCGAGGTGGCTGCGCTGACCACCCCGGCTTCACCGCCGCCCAGCAGTAAGGCCAGATCGATCAGGTGAGGCGCGAGGTCGAGCAGGGCGTCGTCTCGAACCACGTAGGCCTGCCACGACGCTCGCCGGTAGCGGAGCTCGAGGTCGAGCTCGAGCTCGCCGCGGTGGGGAATCCGGTCGATCAGCTCGAACCCTTGCTGGAAGCGGCGGTTGAAGCCGATCCACGGCGCCGGCGAGAGCTTGGCGAGGTCGCGCGCGCTGCGCGCGTCGGGCCCCGGGGGCTTTTCGACCAAGCACGTCAGCCCGGCCGTCGCCGCAGCCGTCGCAGCCGCGAGATGCTCGCCCGCCGGACTGGCGACGATCACCGCCTCGACGCGCTGGTCGGCGGTCAATCCCTCGACATCGGCGTGAAGCGAAGGCGCCGAACCACACAGCGATGCCACGAACTCGCATCGAGCTCGAACCGGGTCGGCCAGCGCGACCACCTCGGCTCCGTCGGCGCCCGCGATCGCCGGCAGATAGCCGTGCTCGGCGAGGCGCCCGCAGCCGACGATGCCGAGCCGAAGCGGTGCAGGGCTCACGAGCGCCTCCGCCCAGGCCCTGCGAGCAGATGCTGGGCGAGTGCGACCGGGACGGCGACCACGGCGGTGAGATTGTGAACCGCATGCAGCGCGACCCCCGCGATCAATAGCGGCGCGCCACCCCGGCTCGCGAGCAGGCGATAGAAGGGTGCGTTGAGGACAAGCGTCGTCGCCAGCGCGGCGATCGCCGGGCGTGGCCGGCGAGTCAGCACCGCCGCCAGCAGCGCGATCGAGGCGAGCGCGGCGGCGCGGTGTCGCAGCGAGAGGTTGAGCGCAGCCGAGTCGGAGCCGGCTTCGAGCTGGAGGCGCAACCAGGGAACGCCGCGACGCGCGAAATCGGTTCGCACCATCGAGACGAGCGTCCACTGCTTGAGATGCGTGCCGAGCACACCCGGGTCGAGCAAAATCGGCGCCCCCGCCGCGCGCAGACGCATACCAAGCTCGATGTCCTCGACCGCAGGCGCGGGGAAGCGCCGCTCGTCGAAGCCTCCATGCTCGGTGAAGGCGCTGCGCCGAATCGCGCCGAGACCGGCCCAGAACGTCTCAGCCGGGCCCGGGCTGGAGCTGTGGACATGGTGGTGCAGGAGGTTGCGAAAGCGCGACACCACGCCCGGCGCCGAGGGCGTGTCGTCATAGCTACCGAAGGCCGCCACGAGGCGTGGGTCGGAAGCGAACAACTCACGCATGCGTGCCAGCGCATCTGCGTGAACCGCAACATCGGCATCGACGAAGACGATCAGCTCATGCTCCGCGTCCTGCGCTCCTGCGTTACGAGCCGCAGCCGGACCGGCGAGAGCGGCTTCGGTGACGACGATCGTCTGCTCGGGCGGCGCGCTCGAGGCCCGCAGCGCCGCCAGGCAGCGCTCTAGCGTCGCCGGCCGATCGGTGGCGGGAATGACAACGGCAAGCGCGATAGAGCTCGTGTTATCGACGGAGTTAGGCATACCTAATAGTAATCCCGGGCATGGTAGTCGGATATCGCGGCCGACGACTTCAGCGGGCGCACGAGATCGAATAGGCGGTCCAGTCGCCATCGCTGCCGGTGGCGCGCCCGGCGTCCTCGATCACGCGCTTGAGCTCCGGTGGCGCAGCCGAGTGGACGAAAACCGTGCCCTGCGCGGGAGCCGTTTGCTCGCGGATCGAGACCGCATCGATCGGCTCTTCGATCCACCACGCCAATGCCGTCTGCGTCGCGAAGTCGGTGCTGGCGACCGGGCCGCATTCGGAGAGCTGCTCGTCGCCGAGCTCGGAGACCAAGCTCGAGAGCTGATTCACGTGCGTCGCGTAGTCGAGGGCGTCGTCGATGTCGCCCGGAATCTCGGTTGCCCGAACCCCTGCCTGGATCCCGAGGACGACAAGCACCAACGCGGTGGCGGCGATCGCCAATCGCCGCCGCGGGTGGGCAGCGCGCATGCCGTCGACCGCTGCCAGCATCCGCACCAGACCGACCGCTCCCAGCACGCAGCCGACCGCGCCGGCTGGTGCGGCGAAGCGCGGCAGCCCGGCATAGCCTGCGGCCGCGAGCACGGCGACGACCCCGACCCAGGCGAGCGCGCCGGCGGCCAGCAGGCCGATCGCCCGCTCACCCTCCCGGCTGGCGCTGAAGACCGCGTACGCGGCCGCGACCAGCAGCCCGGCCAGAACGAGGTTGAGCGAGCGAGCGATCGCCTCCAGCGCCTCGTACGGCGGCGATCCAGTTGCCTCTCGGGCTCGCTCGGCGCCGGTCAGCACGCTGCCCGAGCCGAGCAGGTCGGGAACGGTCCAAAGCAGCGCGACCATCAGCCCCCCGGCCACGACGAGCCGCCGAGAGCGCGGATCGCGTCGCCACAGATATGCGCCGTAGAGGGCGACAAACGGCCACGCTTCGGGGCGTAGCAGCGCCGCTGCCAGTCCGAGGCCGAACGCCTGCAGTGGGCGCAGCGCGAGGTGGCGCTCGATCGCGCCGAGCGCGAGCGCGACGACCAGCGGCTCCGAGAGGCCGCCGGCGAAATGACGAGTCCAAGCGCTGAACTCGTCGTGAAGCAAGACCACGCCCGTCGCCGCGATCAGTCCCGCGGCAAGCCGCGCTCCGCGCACCCGTCGGGGCGCGAAGCGCACGGCAAGCGCGGTCGCGGTCCGGCGCGGGAAGACCAGACGGGCCGCGAGCACCCCCGCGAGAACAGCGGCCGCGAGCCACCCGGCCCGAGCGATCGCCAGCCACAGCTGCGGCGCCGCATCGCCGGTGACCGCCAGCAGCGCCGTGATCATCACGGGCAGCGGCTTCCACGACGGGCCTGGGTCGGTGTCGAGGTCGAGCGCCACGGTCTCGCGACCCCACACGAGCCATGCCCAGGGGTCATACGTCGGCGCGAAGGCCACCAGCAGCGAGAGCAGTGCAAGCGCAGCGATCACGAGCGGCGGACCGAGGCGGTGCGAACTCACTGTCCGTAGTATTAGGCTCACCTAATGCCGACCTCTCGACTTGGAATTGCAACCGGCCTGCTGCTGGCGACGGCGAGTATCGCCGCCGGCGCCTGCGGCGCGTCCACCGACGGCTCGGACGGCGGCGCCGACGAGCCTGAGGCCGAGGGGATCACGCTGTACTCCGGCCGGATTCCGGCGGCCATCGGAGGCGCGATCGACATGTACGAAGCCGACGCCGACCGCGACGTCCAGGTCCGCTTCGCCGACACCGCCGACCTCGCTGCGACGCTGGTCGAGGAGGGCGACGCCTCCCCCGCCGACGCCTTCTTCGCCCAGGAGCCCGGCGCGATCGGGGCGGTCGCCGACGAGGGCCTGCTGGCCGAGCTACCAGCCGACATCCTCGATCGCGTGCCGAAGAAGTTCCGCGATCCCGAGGGACGCTGGGTCGGCGTCACGGCCCGGGTTCGGGTACTCGCCCACGCCGACGAGATCCCGCAGTCCGAACTGCCCGACTCGCCGCTCGAGCTCGCCGAGCCGCAGTACGAGGGCAGGGTCGGCTGGGGGCCGGCGACCTCGACACTGCAGCAGTACGTGACGGTCCTGCGCCTCGAGCAGGGCGAGGACGTCGCTCGCGAGTGGCTCGAGGCGATGGTCGAAAACGGCGCCGTCGCCTACCCGGACAACGTCTCGATCCGAGACGCGATCGCCGGCGGCGAGATCGACTTCGGCCTGCTCAACCACTACTACGTGGCCCAGGCTGTTGCCGCCGAGGGCGACGACTACCCGGTCGAGGTCTACTTCCAGCCCGACGACTTCGGCTCCCTGATCCTGCTGACGAGCGTCGGCGTGCTCGACTCGTCTCAGCGCAAGGAGGAGGCTTTCGACTTCGTCCGCTCCCTGCTGTCCGACGAGGGCCAGGAGTTCTTCACCTCGACCTCGAAGGAGTACCCGGTGGCCATCGGCGTTGCCCCCGACCCGTCGCTCGAGGTGGACCTTGCCGACATCCCCGCTCCCGGCGGTGACCTCACCGACGTCACCGAGCTCCAGGCGACGATCGAGCTGATGCAGGAGGCCGGGGCGCTTTGACCTCGAGTGCGACCAGGCGCCCGTCGCCGTCGCTGTTGCTCGGCGGCTCGCTCATCGGTCTCGCGGCTCTGCTGCCCGCCGGCTATCTGCTGATCATCGTCGCCGGCGACCTCGGCCCGGCTCTGGAAGTCGCCGTCGACCCCGACACGCTGTTGGTTGTCGCGCGTACTCTCGCGCTCGCCGCTGCGGTCACCGCGACGGCGGTCGCGATCGCGCTGCCGGTCGCCTGGCTGACCGTGCGCACCGATCTCCCCGCGCGGCGGCTGTGGGCAACGCTGTGCACGCTGCCGCTCGTGATCCCGAGCTACGTCGGCGCCTATCTCTTCGTCGCCGCGCTGGGGCCCAACGGCATGCTCCAGGACGCGCTCGGAGTCGAGCGCCTGCCCTCGATCTATGGCTTCACCGGCGCCTGGCTCGTGCTCAGCCTGTTCACCTTCCCGCTCGTGCTGTTGCCGGTACGCGCAACCCTCGCCCGCATCGACCCACAGCTCGAAGACGCGGCGCGGGGAATGGGTCGCGGTCCCTTCGAGGTCTTTCGCTCGGTCGTCGTGCCGCAGCTATGGCCTGCGCTCGCCGCCGGCGGCCTGCTCGTGGCGCTCTATGTGATGAGCGATTTCGGCGCCGTTTCGATCATGCGCTTCGATTCCTTCACCAGCGAGATCTACATCGCCTACAAGTCGGCTTTCGACCGCACCGCCGCCGCCGGGCTTGGCGCCGTGCTCGTCGTCTTGATGTTGGTCTTGCTTTGGATCAACTCCCGCGTGCGAAACGCCAAGGCCGTGCACCGGCTCGGCCCTGGGCCCGCCCGTCCACCAAAGCCGTACCCGCTCGGGCGCTGGCGCCTGCCGGCGCTGGCATTCTGCACAGCGGTCGTCCTGATCGCGCTCGTGCTTCCAGTTGGCGTGCTGATCTATTGGTCGACGAAGGGAATCTCCAGCGGCAGCGCCTCGTTCGAGCTCGCCGGCGCGCTTGCCACCAACACCCTGCTGGCGGCCTCGTTCGCCGCGCTCGCCGGAGGCGCCTGCGCACTCGTCGTCGCCCTGCTGGCGACGCGCTTTCCGGGCGCCGCCAGCCGCGCGATTGAACGCTGCAGCCACGCCGGCTACGCGCTGCCCGGAATCGTCGTCGCGCTCGCGCTCGTCTACTTCGCGACCCGCGTCGTCGAGCCCGTCTACCAGACCCTGGCGCTGCTGATCTTCGCCCTCGCGGTCCACTATCTGCCACTGGGCATCGGCGCGATCAGCTCCTCGCTGGCGCAGGTCTCGCCTCGCGTCGAAGAGGCGGCACGCGGGCTCGGGCGCGGGCCGGGCGAGGTGTTCGCGACAATAACCATGCCGCTGGTTCGAGGCGGCATCCTCGCGGGCACGGCGCTGGTATTCCTGCATGCTGCGAAAGAGCTCCCGGCGACACTGATCCTCGCCCCGATCGGATTCGAGACCTTGGCCACCGAAATCTGGAACCAGACGAGCTTCGGCTTCTACGAGGCGAGCGCGATCCCGTCGCTGGTCTTGCTGGCGATCGCCGCGCCGCCGATTTACTTGCTCTCGGACCGTGGCACGGTGGCGGCGTGAACACGACGACCGCCCCAGCCTCGCTCGCACTTCGCGCCTTGAAAAAGCATTTCGGGCCGGTTGCCGCGGTCGACGGCGTCGATCTCGTGATCGAATCGGGCTCGATCTGCGCACTGCTCGGACCCTCGGGCTGCGGCAAGACGACGACGCTGCGACTGATCGCCGGACTCGAGCAACCCGACACCGGTGAGATCGCGATCGGCGAGCGCACGCTTGCCGGCCCCGGTGTCGCCGTCGCGCCCGAGAAACGCCGAATCGGGATGGTGTTTCAGGACTACGCGCTGTTTCCGCACCTCGATGTCGCCGGCAACGTCGGCTACGGGCTCGGGCGCAAGCCCGACCCATCGCGGATCGCCCACGTGCTCGAGCTTGTCGGCCTCGGTGACGACGCCAAGCGCTCGGTGCACGAGCTCTCCGGCGGCCAGCAACAGCGCGTCGCCCTGGCCCGGGCCCTGGCGCCGACCCCCGAGCTGGTGCTGCTCGACGAGCCCTTCTCCAACCTCGACGCCGGCCTGCGCGAGCGCCTGCGCGACGAGGTCGCCTCGATCCTGCACGAGGCCGGCGTTACCGCGCTGTTCGTCACCCACGACCAGGCCGAAGCGCTGTCGATCGCCGAAACGGTCGCTGTGATGCGCGAGGGCCGCATCGAGCAGGTTGGAACGCCTGAGGAGATCTACTCGCGTCCCGCCTCTCGCTGGGTCGCCGGCTTCCTCGGTGAGATCGAGATCGTCCCCGGCGATGCCCGCGACGGCCGTGTGCGCTGTGAGCTCGGAACGGTGGGCACGGATGGCGACGTCAGCGGCGAGGTCGACGTCCTGGTTCGGCCCGAATCGGTTGCGATCGGCGTCAGCGGCCCGCAGGACGCAGCCGAGGCCGAGGTGGTCTCGCGGCGCTTCTACGGCCACGATCAGCTGCTCGAGCTGCGCCTGGCTTCTGGGGTCACCGTTCGCTCCCGGCGCTTCGGCTTCCCTTCATGGCACGCAGGCGACAAGGTCCGCGCCTGGATCGACGGCCCCAGCGACGTGCTGCCGCGCGAACGTTCTTCCGTCTCCGGGTAGCTACTCGCTGCGGCGGGAGGTGAAATGCCAGCCGCCGCAGATGTCGCATTGATAGCTGCCGAGCAGCCGCCCCTCCATTCGCGCTTGGTAGAGGGCATCGTCGGCCTCGCGCTCGGTCGCGAAGCGGCGCTTCGAGCGACAGCTCTGGAGCCGGTTCGCGGCTTTGAGCGCGTCGGTGGCTTCGAGCTCGGCTGAGCGCCGTCCACGCGGCTTCGGGGGCTTCGGGTTTCGCCGCGGCACAGGCACAACGATGACGGATGTCAGGCGCATCAGGGGTGCTCTTTCCACGCGTAAGGGGTCGTTGCGCTCACGTAAGGGGTCGCAGCCAAAAAGTATGGGCATCGCCCCATTGGCAGCACCCCGCCTTACTCGTAGGTTGAAGCTCGAGCTACCAGAAAGGCAATCGCCATGACCACCACACTCAACTCAGTCGTAGTTTTCGAGCGCCACGCGGACTTCCAGCGTGAGGCCGCCCAATGGCGGCGCGCGAAGCGGCCGGCCGGCCGTCGTCGCTCGCGGGTCGCAATGCGCACAGTGGGTCAATATGTTGCGAATGGTCGACCGGGTCAGCGCGGCGAGCTTCATCGGGCGTGAGCGTGAGCTG
>JBKJXG010000382.1:0-3914 GCA_046716525.1 Solirubrobacterales bacterium | reverse complement strand
GTCGGAGGCCTCGACCAGCTCGGAGATCCCGCGGCTCAGCTTCCGCCACGCGGCGCTCGCATCGTCGGTGTCGACGATCTCGAAGGTGCCGCGGACGATCTCGCCGAGCGCCCAGTAGGCCAGGCCTGCGCCATAGGCGGGACAGCCACCGAGGCGAATGGCGGGCGGCGGTTCGCGGTGGCCGACTTCCATAGTCAGCTCGCGCAGCAGACGCGACTTGCCCACGCCCGCCGGCCCGATCACTGTCGCGAGGTGCGGCTGGCCCTCCTCGACCACCTGCTCGTAGAGGGCGATCAGTCGCTCGGACTCCTGCGAGCGGCCCACCAACGGTGTGCTCATGCGCGCCGAGCGCGTGGTGCGGCCTCGAACTACGGCGCGGACCGCCTCCCAAGCCGCGACCGGCTGCGCCTTGCCTTTGAGGTGAAGCGGCTCGAGCTCGATGTACTCGATCGCGCCCCGAGTGAGGCGGTGAGTGACCGCCCCGACGATCACCGACCCGGGCTCGGCCGCCCCCTGCAAGCGGGCAGCGACGTTGACGGGGTCGCCGATCACGGTGTAGCCGTCGCCGACACGACCGGCGAGCACCTCGCCCGAGTTGACCCCGACCCGAAGCGCGAACTTGGCTTCGATGTCCGCTGCGATCTGCTCATTGATCTCGTCCATCGCGGCCTGCATCGCGAGCCCGGCGCGCACGGCGCGCTCGGGATCGTCCTCATGGGCGACGGGCGCGCCGAAAACGCCCATGACGTTGTCGCCGATGTACTTGTCGATCGTGCCGCCGTATCGATTCACCTCTTCGCCGAGGCGTCGCAGCGCGCGATCGATCAGCGACTTCATCCGCTCCGGATCGAGCCGTTCGGAGACCGCGGTGTAGCCGGAGAGGTCGGCGAAGATCACGGTCGCGTGGCGGCGCTCTTCGGGCGGCGCCTCCTCGGGCGTGGCCGCTGCCAGGCCGGTGCCGAGCGCCGTGCCGCACTCGATGCAGAACTTCGCCTGCGGCGGGTTCTCGGCTTCGCATCCGGGACAGATCGCCACCAGCGCGGCGCCACAGGTCATGCAATAGCGAGCCCGCTCGGGGTTTTCGGTACCGCATTCGTGGCAGCTGGCGCTACTCAATCGGGATCTCCTGCACGCGAGGGCCGCCCCCTTGGTCTTCCTCGTCGATGCGAGCCAGGTACTGATCGATCATCGTCCGCATCGTCAGCAGCGCCTCGCGCTGGACCATGTGCCATTGCCCCCGCATCTGCGGGCTGGTCGTCGCTCGCAGCACCTCGGCGCCGCGACAGATAGGACAGAGCTCGACGCACTGGGGATGGTCTGCAGGCGTGGCCATTGCTAATCAGCGCCCTCGCGAATCAGATCCAACTGCAGTTCAACGGAAGCTCACTTCGAGGGCTCCGTCGTGCAGTTTGGCGCCACTCGGCTGCCGACGCGAGAGCGCGGAGGGGAGGATGATCGTGCGCTTGCGCGGGCCGACCGCGACGACGAGCTCGCTACCCACCTGCTTCAGCGAAATCTCACCCTTCTCGCCGAAGCCGACAGGGATCCGCAGCGTCGTCTGCCCGTTCTCGGAGCTGACCTCTTGGGCCAGTTCGTGGTGGAGCACGTCCTCGGCGCTCGATCCGCTGAACAGCTCGTCGCCGAGCCGATCGAGCATCCGGGCGCCGACTACCTCCTCCTCGAAATAACGCGCACAGAGAACCGGAACAGGCGAGAAGCCCTGACGCACCTCGGCCAAGCGCTGGCGCTGGCGCTCGCGCCATTGACCGAAATAGCCGCCGTCGAGCTCGTCGGGAAAGATCTTGTTGACGATCACCGCGTCGGTCAAGTACCCATAGAGGTTGAGGTAGGTGAAAGTTCGCTGCGCTTCCTTGATCACCATGCGATCGGGGTTCATCACGAGCCTGATCGAGGCCAGCTCGCGGTCGCGAAGGATGCTGTTCATCGCGATCAGGTTGTCGACCAGGCGCTGCAACTCGGCGACTACGTCGGCACCCGGCAGCTCGACGTCGATCATGCGCGCAATCGGCTTTGCCGCGGCCATCATCCGCCGTTCCCAGGGAAAGACCTTCTCCAACCACCAGTTGGCGATGTCGGGAAATGAGAGTAGGCGCAGGGTCTCGCCGGTCGGTGCGCAGTCGACGATCACAGCGTCGAAGTCGCCCGACTCGTGGTGACGCTTGATCTGCAGCAGGCTGAAGAGCTCGTCCATCCCGGGTGGCACGGTCAGCTCCTCGGCGGCGATGTCGAGCACGCCGCGGTCGGCGAGCAGCCCGGTGAGCCAGCGCTGGACGGCGGCCCAGTTGGCTTCCATCTCGCGCTCCGCCTGCACCTCCTGACCCCACAAGCGCGCGCCGATCTCGGTTGGGTCGGCGCCGAGCTCGATTTCGAGCGAGTCGGAGAGGCTGTGTGCCGGATCGGTCGAAAGTACGACGGTGCGCAGGCCGGCAGCGGCGCAGCGCCGCGCCGTGGCCGCGGCGACGCTCGTCTTGCCGACGCCGCCCTTGCCGGTGTAGAGGATCGTTCGCGGGGCCATGAGCAGAAGGTGAGTGTGACGATCGGCGCCTGACCTGCGCGTTCATGCTGGTTCGCTACGCTGGCGCGCGTCTTTCCACCATCACTACCCGAGGGAGAACACAGACCTTGAACCGCTTTCGAACGCTAATCGTGGCCTCAGCACTGGCATTGGGCATTACGGCCGGCATCGCCGGGTGCGGCGGCGACGACTCCAGCGATGTCGACCCGCAGACCGTGATCGACGACACCTTCTCCAACGATGAGACCGTTTCCAGCGGCGATCTCTCGCTGTCGATCAGCGGCTCCGCCGAAGGCGAGCAGGGCGGCAGCTTCGATGCGAGCCTCAGCGGCCCGTTCCAAGGTGATCCCGAGAATGCGGCTGCGATCCCTCAGCTCGATTGGACCGGCGCGCTCGATTTCGAGGCCGCGGGCACCAGCATGAGCTTCGAGGGCGCGGTCACCGTGACCGAGGACAACGCCTATGTCGAGTACGGGGGCACCGCCTACGAGGTCGGCACCGAGACGTTCACCCAGTTCAAGGAGCTGGCCGAGAGCGCTGCTGCGCAGCAGACCGAGTCGACCGAGGGTCAGTCGTTCGGTGAGCTCTTCATCCAGGGCTGTGAGACGCAGCTTCAGAGTCAAGGCGCGAGCGACACCTCGGCCTGCGACATCGATTTCGCCAGCTGGCTCGGCGAGCTCAGCAACGAGGGCACCGAAGACATCGAGGGCACCGACGCTGTCCACATCAGCGGCGCGGTTGACGTCGAGCAGATGATCACCGACCTCGTAGAGCTCGGAACGGCGGTTCCGAACGCGGGTGCCGCTCCGACCGAGGAGCAGGTGCAGCAGGTCACCGACGCGGTCTCCGAGGCAAGCTTCGATCTCTACTCGGGCGCCGATGACGACATCCTGCGCGGGCTCGACTTCACGGTCGCGATCGATCCGAGCGCGATCCCGGATGCCGAGGCCGCAGGCATCGAGAGCGTCGATGTCGGCTTCGAGATGCGTCTCGGCGGCGTCAACGAGGAGCAGGAGATCAGCGCGCCGTCTGACGCCCAGTCGATCGAGGATCTACTCGGTCAGTTCGGAATCGACCCGAGTGCGCTGGGCGCTCTCGGGGGCCTGGGCGCCGTGCCGGGTGTGACGCCTGGCGCCGGCAGCGGCTCGTCGGGCGGCACCGGCGGGGCTCAGGATCCGAACGCCTACCTCGATTGCGTCGGCGAGGCAACCACGAGCGAAGAGATCAACGCCTGCGCCAGCGAGCTCTAGGGCTGGCTTGACGAAAGCATCTGCGAAGGGCCCTGGCGCTGAGCCGGGGCCCTTCGATTTCCCCCCCCACTAGGCTTGCCCCGAGATGACCGCCGACGCACAAAAGCGGGGGGGTGTGCTCGGGTTCC
>JBKJXG010000381.1:0-7005 GCA_046716525.1 Solirubrobacterales bacterium | reverse complement strand
GTCTAGTCTCGTAGGCGATGGAGAACGCGATCGAGATACGTGGCGCGCTGAAGCGCTTCGGAGAGATCACCGCGGTCGACGGCCTCGACCTCGATGTGCCCCAGGGGATCTGCCTCGGCCTGCTCGGCCCCAACGGCGCCGGCAAGTCGACGACTATGCGGTTGCTTACCGGCCAGGCAATCGCCGACTCGGGCGAGATCCGGGTTCTCGGCCACGAGTTGCCTCGCGAAGCCAAGATCGCGCGGGCCGAGATGGGCGTCGTGCCGCAGCTCGACAATCTCGACGTCGACGTCACCGTCGAGGACAACCTCGCGGTGTTCGCCCGGCTCTACCGAGTCGACGACGTCGCGGCAGCGGTCGACCGCGCGCTCGATCTCGCACGGCTTCAGGATCGGCGGCGCGATGCGGTCGACGAGCTCTCCGGCGGCATGCGCAGGCGCCTGCTGCTGGCTCGCGGCCTCGTCCATCGCCCGCGCTTGATCCTGCTCGACGAGCCGACGGTCGGCCTCGACCCGCAGATCCGCACCGAGTTGTGGACGCTGATCGGCAGTCTCAAGGCGGAGGGGGCGACGATTCTGATGTCGACCCACTACATCGAGGAGGCGCAGCGCCTGGCCGACCACGTCTCGGTGATGGCGGCGGGCAAGATCGTCGCACGGGGCAAGCCCGGCGAGTTGATCGCAGAACACGCCGGCGTCGAGACCGCCGAGTTCTACGGGCCACCCGACCGGCTTGCCGAGGTCCGCGCCGAGGCGGAGGCGCTCGGGCTGCGCGTTCGCCCGGCCGGTCCGGCGATCGCGATCGTCGGTGCCGAAAACGCGCGCAACGGCGAGATTCCCGAAGAGGCGATCCGCCGCGCCGCATCGCTCGAGGACGTATTCGTGTTGTTGACGGGCGAGGAGGCAGAGTGAGGCGGAGCGAAGCGGAGCCGAGCCCGCCTCCGTTGAGGCGATTGCTGTGAGGCGGAGCGAAGCGGAGCCGAGCCCGCCTCCGTTGAGGCGATTACGGTGAGCGCGCGCGGCGTCGGGGCACGGCGGCTCGAGCCGGCGGCGATCGCCGGCGTCATGAGCCGCGAGGTCGCCAACTTCCGCACTTTCTGGAAGGCAACGACGTTCTCAAGCCTGCTCGAGCCGACCATCTACCTGCTCGCCTTCGGCCTCGGCCTGGGCGCGACGCTGGTGAGCAAGGTCGACGGACTCGACTACGTCGAGTTCGTCGGCACCGGGATGGTCGCGACCGCGGTGATCTTCTCCAGCGCCCTGCCGGCGATGTTCGGAACCTTCGTCAAGCACCGTTTCCAGAACACCTACGACGCGATCCTTGCGGCGCCGGTCGACGTCGAGGAGCTCGTTACCGCTGAGATGCTCTGGATCGCCCTGCGCGCGGGGGTGTACGGCTGTTTTCCGCTGATCGTCTCGTTTGCCTTCGGGCTCGACCCGACGTTGGGAATGCTTCTGGTGCCCCTCTTCTGCTTTGTCACGGCGCTCGGGTTTGCGGCTTTCGGGATCGCGGTTGCGGGCACGGTCGCCAAGATCGACAGCTTCAATTACGTGACGACGCTCGTGATCACGCCTCTCTTCCTGGTTGCCGGGACGTTCTTTCCGATCGACCAGCTGCCCGAGGGCGTGCAGGTACTCGCCAACTTCAACCCGCTCTACCAGCTCGTAGAGCTGGTTCGCGGCGCCGCCTTCGGCTTCGAGGCTGCCGACCTGCTGAGGGTTGCGGGCCTGGCCATCTTCGCGCTGGCGATGTGGCGTCTCGCGGTGCGCCAGATGAGCCGCCGCCTGATCGACTGATGGCGGGCCGGCTTGCCTTGATCGGCGGCAGCTCGCTGAGCGACTCCGAGCTGCCCGTAGGCAATTGGGAGCTGCTCCAGCGCCACGGCCCCCCTGACGCCTACGTCCTGCCGCACCTGATCGACCACGTCTCCAACCTGCGCTCGCTTGCCGACGCCGGTTGCGATCGCGTGCTCGCGGTCGCTTCGGTCGGTGGCCTGCGCGAGGAGCTCGAGCCCGGAACGATGCTGTGCCCCGACGATTTCATCGCTCTCGATGCGGCGCCGTTGAGCGCCCACGATGACTCCAGCGCTCATCGCGTCCCTGGCTTCGATCATGACTGGCGCAGGCAGGTGATCGAGGCGATCGCCGATGCCGGCGTCGAGGTGGTCGACGGTGGCGTCTACTGGCAAGCCGCCGGTCCACGGCTCGAGACCCGGGCCGAGATCCGGTTCGTCGCCGAGCATGCGGACGTGATCGGCATGACCGTGGCGTCGGAGTGCGTCGTCGCCGGCGAGCTCGGCCTGCGCTACGCCGCGATCTGCGTCGTCGACAACCTCGCCAACGGCGTTGGTGAGACCGCGCTGAGCCTGGAGCAGATCGAGGCCAACCGCGAGTTCACCTCGGGGCGGCTGGTCGCGGCGCTGACGCGAGCTCTGGCGCAGCTGACGGCGACCTGACCCGAGCGCTCCGCTCGCATACGCTGAGGTAATGGGACTAGCCGTCAGCAACGCCAGCCTCGGTGGGATCGCGGTTGGCCTGCGCTGCGCGGAGGGCGAGATCGTCGAGCTCGGCCCGGCGGTTGAGCCGCAGCCGGGCGACGAGGTGCTCGACGCCGGCGCCATGGCGCTGCTTCCCGGTTTCGTCAACGCCCATACCCACGCAGCGATGACGCTCTTTCGCGGCTACGCCGACGACCTGCCGTTGATGGAGTGGCTGGTCGGTCACATCTGGCCGGTTGAAAAGCGCATGGACGACGAAGACGTCTACTGGGGAACGCGCCTGGCCTGCGTCGAGATGATCCGCACCGGCACGACCTGTTTTTGGGACATGTACTGGCACGCTCACGCGGGCGCGCGTGCGGTAGAGGACGCCGGTGTGAGGGCCGTGAGCGCGGCGCCGCTGATCGACGACTGCGATCCGGACAAGTCCGAGCGCGCCTGCGCCGATGCCGAGCGCAGCCTCGCCGCGATCTCCGACGCAGGCGGGGATCTCGCCCGGCCCGGTCTTGCCCCGCACGCGATCTACACGCTGTCGGAGCAGTCGCTGCGCTGGGTCGCCGAGCGCTCGGTCGAGCTCGAGGTGCCGGTGCAGATCCACCTCTCAGAGACCGAGGATGAGGTCAGTGCCTGTGAGCAGCAACACGGCGAACGCCCGGCGTTCTATCTCGACCGGATGGGAATGCTCGGACCACAGACGGTGCTCGCTCATGGCTGCTGGCTCGACCGCGCCGAGCTCGAGCTGATCGCCGAGCGCGGCGCGACCGTGGTCACGAACCCGGTCGCGAACCTGAAGCTCGCCGTCGGCCGCGTCTTTCCCTACCGCGACGCCCGCGAGATCGGGGTCGCGGTTGGCCTCGGCACCGACGGACCCGGCTCCAACAACTCACTCGATCTGCTCGCGGACGCGAAGACGTTTGCGCTGTTGCAAAAAAACGAGGCGCGAGATCCTGCGGCGGTGACAGCGGCTGAGACGATCGAGATCGCGACTGGCCGGCGCTCGCGCCTGCTGGGTGGCCGGGCGCTGGCGGTTGGCGCGCCCGCCGACTTCTTGCTCGTTCGCAGCGATGATCCCCAGCTCTCGCTCGGCGCGCTGGACGCGGGGCTCGTCTACGCCGCGTCGGGCTACATCGTCGATACCACGGTGGTCGCCGGCAGCGTGTTGATGCGCGGAGGGGTCGTTGAGGGCTCCGAGGAGGTGGTCAGCCGGGCGCGCGAGCGAGCGGCGCGGCTCGGACTCAGCCCTGCTTGAGCGCGAGCTCGCCGGCCAGCTCGACGAACCAGTCGAGCGAAGCGGGGTTGGCGAGGGAGTCGCGGCTCGCGGCCTGGTCTGCCGGGGTGCCCATCAGGATTCGCTTCACGGGCACCTCGAGCACTTTGCCCGAGAGCGTGCGTGGCACTTCGGCGATCGCGTAGACCTCGTCGGGCACATGGCGCGGCGAGCATTGCTCGCGGATGCGTCGCGCGATCTCCCGGCGCAGCGCGTCGTCGAGCTCGGCGCCGTCGCGCAGGACGACGAACAGCGCCATCCAGCCCTCGGTACCGGGGCGGGGGATGTCGACGACGAGGGCGTCGGTGATCTCGTCGACGCCGTGGACGGCGCGGTAGATCTCACTCGTGCCCATGCGGACCCCGGAGCGGTTGATGGTCGAATCGGAGCGCCCGTAGATGATCGCCGTGCCGCGCTCGGTGATCTCGATCCAGTCGCCGTGACGCCAAGTCCCTGGGTACATGTCGAAGTACGAGTCGCGATAGCGGGTCCCGTCTGCGTCGCCCCAGAAGAAGACGGGCATAGAGGGCATCGGCTCGGTGATCACGAGCTCGCCGACCTCGCCGATGAGCGGATTGCCGTCTTCGTCCCTTGCTTCGACCGCGCAGCCCAGCGAACGGCCCTGGAGCTCGCCTCGGTAGACGGGCTCGATCGGGACGCCGCCGACGAAGGCGGTGCAGACGTCCGTCCCGCCCGAGGTCGAAAACAGCCAGGTGTCGGCGCCGACGTGCTCGTAGATCCACTCGAATCCCTCCGGGGCGAGCGGCGAGCCGGTCGAGCCGACCGAGCGCAGCTGTGAGAGGTCGCGGTTAGTACCCGGCTCGGCATCCGCCTTCATGCAGGCGGCGATGAAGCTCGCCGAGGTGCCGAAGCAAGTCGTCTCGGTGTCGGCTGCGAGCTGCCACAAGGTGCCCATGTCGGGGTGGCCCGGATTGCCGTCGTAGAGGACGATCGAGGCGTCGGTCAGGAGCACGCCGACGAGGAAGTTCCACATCATCCAGCCGGTCGTCGTGAACCAGAAGACGCGGTCGCCTTCGTGGGCGTCGAGGTGGAGGTAGTGCTTTTTCAGCTGCTCCACGAGGATGCCGCCGTGGCCGTGAACGATTGCCTTGGGCAGCCCTGTCGTGCCCGAGGAGTAGAGCACCCAGAGGGGGTGGTCGAAGCCGACTTGCTCGAACTCGATCTCCCCCGGGTCGCCGGCTGCGAGCAGGCTGTCGAAGCTCTGGGCGCCGCGGAGGGCGGAGGTGTCGGGATCGAGATCGAGATAGCCGAGGACGATCGTGTGCTCGACCGTCGGCAGCTCGGCCAGCAGGCCCGCGACGACCTCGCGACGGTCGAAGTCCTTGCCGCCGTAGCGGTAGCCGTCGACGACGAACAACACCTTGGGTTCGATCTGGGCGAAGCGGTCGATGACGCTCGATGCGCCGAAGTCGGGCGAGCACGACGACCAGATCGCGCCGATCGAGGCGGTCGCGAGGAAACCGACGATCGCCTCCGGAAGGTTCGGCAGGTAGGCAACGACGCGGTCGCCAGGCCCGACTCCGAGGTCGCGCAGCGCCGAGGACGCGCGCGCGACCTGCTCGCGCAGCTCACCCCAGGTGATTGAGCCGAGCTCGCGCAGCTCGGATGCGTGCTGAAGCGCGAGGCGGTGGCTCGGCTTGCCGGCGAGCAGGTTCTCGGCGTAGTTGAAACGGGCACCCGTGAACCACTCGGCGCCCGGCATCGCGCGGCTTGCGAGTACGCGCTCGTAGGGCGCCGAGGCGCGGACCTCGAAGTGGTCCCAGATCGAGGCCCAGAAGTCGTCGGGGGAGTCGATCGACCAGCGTCGCAGAGCCTCGTAGCTTCCGTCGAAGCTGTGGCCGTGCTCGGCTTCGAGCCAGCGCATGTAGCGGGTCATGTTCGAGCGCTCGATCGCCTGCGCCGACGGTCGCCACAGCGGCGTGGTGTCGTCGTGTTCGGTCGCCGTCACCGTGCGCAAGCTACCGAGGCGTGATGCCAGCCTCGGCGCGGCGATCGAGGTCGCGGTCGAGGCGGCGTATGAGCTCGAGCGTGAAGCCATGGGCGCGCTCGAGCGAGCCGGCGTCGATTGCTTGTGGGAGATCGGAGGCGAGGTGTGAGTCGGGTACGTAGCCGTCAGCGTCGCGGCAGGTGATGCCGACCGAGCGAAAGCCGGCGATGCGGGGCGGCATCGATTCGCCGGCGCTACCGCGGCGCAGCGGCTCGGCGCGGAACCGATCGCCGTTCGCTCCGTCCGACTCGGCGATCGCAGAAGCGAGCTCGATCAGGCGACGATCCATGTGATAGCTCACGGCCCAGCCCGCAGCGGTCTCGAAACGGACCTCGCCGCGGCCGACCGAGTCGATCGCCACGAAGAAGGTCGATGCCGGGTCGAGCTGCTTTCGCTGGGAACGCACGAACGCACGCATTCCCTCCTGCAGCGTTTCCTCGGCGCCCGCGAGTACGACCCAGACGTCGAGGTTGGCGGGCGGCTCGGCGTCGAGCTCGCCGGCGATTGAGAGGGTGGTGGCGACGCCCGAAGCATTGTCGTTGGCGCCTGGGACCGCGTTGGAGAGCTGGATCTCGGCCAGGGCGAAGACGCCGAGCAGGAGCACGAGGGTGGGGAGGAGCTGAAGCAGCGAGAGGGCGCCTGATTCGACTCCCGCCATGCGCGCGCCGAGGATCGGAAGCAGGAAGGCGAGCGACCAGAAGAGGATGCGCATCGGGCCAAGCCAGGGGTAACGCTTGCCAAGGCGAGCGAGACGGCGGGCGCGCTTGGGGTTGTAGACGGCGCCGCCACGACCGGCGTCGATGTGGGCGCAGATGATCAGGCGCGCCCGAGCCTCGGGATTGCGTCCGGGCGAGACGACGTTCTGGGAGGCACGGCGAAAGAACAACGAGCGAACCAAGTAGAGGCGGTAGTTGAGATCGAGGTACATCGAGGTCGCCGCGGCCAGGACGAGGCCGAAGCCGAGAGCGGGGATCTCGATCGCGACGAGGCTGCCGGCGAATCCGAGCAGGCAGTGGACGGCGTGGACGAGGGCCCACTGCGGATGGACGTAGGTGGGCTCGATCTCGGCGCGGCGGCCGCCCGCGCGCAGGCGTTCGGCAAGCCGGTTCGCCGCACGCCGTTCGGCGTCGGTGCCTGCAAGCCGCCCGTCGAAGGAGCAGAGCTCGCGGATGATCTCCATGCGCCCCTGCGCGTTCACGCGAGGGGAGTATCGCGATGTGGGCCGACTATCGT
>JBKJXG010000380.1:0-9939 GCA_046716525.1 Solirubrobacterales bacterium | reverse complement strand
CCGAGGCGCCCGAGGCGCCCGAGGCGCCCGCGACCGTTCGCCATCGCGCGGTCGACGCCCGCGACGCCTAGGGCGTCTCTCGATAGGTGATCGCACACCACGCCCCTACCGAGAGACGCCCTAATATCACCCGCAATGTTCCTAATGATCGTCGGCGCGGGGCGGGTGGGGTCCAACGTCGCGCGCAACATGCTCCAGCAGGGACACGAGGTTTCGTGTCTCGACGAGGACCCGGAGTCGCACGCGCGACTCGAGATCGGTCTCGACAAGCCCTGGGAGGACATGGGCGGCCACTTCACCGTTGGCACGGCGCTCGAGATCGAGGCGCTGACGGCGGCGGGGATCGAGCGGGCCGACGTCTTCATCGCCTCGACCGACGGCGACAACACCAACATCATCATCGCCCAGCTGGCCAAGCGCCGGTTCAAGGTGCCGACGGTGATCGCTCGCGTGCTCGATCCCTACCGGGCGAAGTGGTACGAGTCGCAGGGTCTGCACACGATCTGCCCGACGCGCGTCGCGATCGAGATGCTGGAACAGGAAGTGCTCGCCGCGGCCGAGCGCAGCGCCGGCGGCGCGCCTCGCGTTGGTGCCGTCGACCACGAGGACGCGGATTGACGGCCTCGGTGAAGCGATGACGGTGCGCCTCTACATGATCATCGTCGGCGCCGGCAAGGTCGGCTGGAACCTCGCGCGTGAGCTGCTCGAAAAGGGCCACGAGGTGACCCTGATCGAGAACAACCGCGAGCGCTACCTCACCGTCGAGCAGGAGCTCGAGCACAACATTCAGTACGGCGACGCGTCGGAGCTCTGGGTGCTGGAACGGGCGGGTATCTCGCGCGCCGACATGGTCATCGCGGTCACGGGGGACGACGAGGACAACATGCTGATCTGCCAGGTGGCGAAGGAGAAGTACCTGGTCGACCGCATCATCGCTCGCGTCAACAACCCGCGCAATCGCGAGCATTTCGACCTGCTCGGGATCAGGCCGTTGGTTTCGGCGACCGATCTGATCTTGCGCCTGATCGAGCACGAGGTGCCCGAGTACGGGCTCGTGCACCTGCTCGACCTGCCGGAGCAGCGCCTCGAAATCATCGAGATGAACCTGCCCTCGAACTCGAAGGCGGCCGGTCAGCGAGTCGGCGATCTGAGCATGCCCGAGGGAACCCTGTTGATCTCAGTCCTGCGCGACGACTCAGGCTTCGTGCCCAACGCCGACACGGTGCTCAAGCCCGGTGACGAGATTCTCGCCGTGCTCGATCCGAGTGTCGAGGAGGATCTCACCGCGTACTTCGGGCCCGACGGCTCTGCTTCGTGAGAGAGGCCGACTTCCTCCTGGTCGGCGGCGGGATGGCGTCGGCCTATTGCGCCTCGGAGCTGCGAAAGCGCGGCGCCGAGGGCACGATCCTGCTCGTCGGGCGCGAGCCAGAGCCGCCGTATGAACGCCCGCCGCTGTCTAAGGAGTACCTGCGCGGAGAGGCCGAGCGCTCCGACGCCTACGTCAACCCGCCGGACTGGTATGAGGAGAACTCAGTCGAGCTGCTGACCCGCACGAACGTGATGGCGCTGGACCCCGCAGCGAGGACGGCGAAGCTTCAGGGTGGGGAGGAGGTGCGCTTCGCCAAGGCGCTCGTGGCGACGGGCGCGATGGTCAACATCCTGCGCGTCGAGGGCGCTGAGCTCGAGGGTGTCCACTACCTGCGCGCGTTCGGCAACTCGGACGCTATTCGCGAGGAGGCGGCGGCCGCCGAGCACGTGGTCTTGATCGGCGGCAGCTACATCGCCAGCGAGGTGGCGGCGTCGCTGACAGCGAAGGGGACGCGGTGCACGATGGTGATGATGGAAGACGTTGCGCTGTCGCGCACGTTCGGCGACGAGGTCGGCCGCTGGTGTCAGGAGTTGCTCGAGGCACACGGGGTCCAGGTGATCGGCGGCGAGGAGCTGGAGGCGTTCGAGGGCGATGGGCGCGTTCAGGCGATCGTGACCAAGAGCGGCAGGGCGGTCGAGGGCGACATGGTGGTCGTCGGCGCGGGCGTGCGTGCCGATGCGCTGCTCGCCCAGCGCGCCGGGCTCGAGGTCGGCGACGGGGTCATCTGCGATGCCAAGCTGGAGACGTCGGTGCCGGGGATCTTCGCCGCCGGCGACTGCTGCTCCTATGAGAGCGCGATTCACGGCCGGCGCCTGCGCGTCGAGCACTGGGACGTGGCCCTACAGCAGGGTCGCCACGCCGCCCGCGGCATGCTCGGGGAGGGCGAGGCCTACAGCGAGCTGCCCTACTTCTTCAGCGATCTCGCCGATTGGACGGGATTCGAGTACGTCGGCCCGGCCGCCGACTGGGACGAGGTCATCTTCCGCGGCGACCGCGACGCCGGCGAGTTCAGCGCCTGGTACCTGAAGGACGGCGCGGTCCAGGGAACGCTTGCGGTCGGACGCTCCGAAGACCTGATCCATGCGCGTGCCCTGATCGAGACCGGGGCGGATATCTCGGGCGCAACTGACGCGCTCGCAGACGTCGATTCGGAGCTCGAGTCGGTCGGGCGGTAACGGCCGTTCGCCGGCCCCCGGTCGGTACGCTAGCCCGGCTCAAATCGTTGGGGATTGGTGTAATTGGCAGCACGCGAGTTTCTGGTATTCGTAGTCAAGGTTCGAGTCCTTGATCCCCAGTGTCCAGACGGATAGGACGTGAACTCAGCCTCAGCCGGAGCACCAGCGCGAGGGCGGCGGAACCCGCGTGACGCTGGGTCAGTCCCGCGCTTCGGGCGGCGAGTCGTTGCGCTCCGGGCCGTAGCGATAGACGCGGAGGAAACCGCCGTCTGTGATCTTGGCCTTGTCGCTGGAGCGATGGCGGTTCTCGAAGTCGGCTTGGGCCGCCATGCCGGCGACGACATTGATGTAGAGCGTCTTCGGTGAGTCGCCGGTGATCTCGAGCACTCCGACCTTGCGGGCCGTACAGGGGTCATCGTGGGCGCTCGAGCCCTGGGTGCAGTTGAAGCCGTTGGACTCGGAGATCTGACCGTTGAGATCGCCGACACGCTCGGGCCAGCCCTCGCGGCTCGTCGAGTCGGGACTCTGCGAGAGCACCAATGAGGAGGCTTGAAAGGCGTTGTAGGGGTGCGAGCCGATCCTGCTTTCGAGCTTCGCCTCGATCACGAGCTGCTCGCCGATCTGCAGTCCGCCGAGCTCGACAGAGTAGATCGAGCGTTCCTTGATCTCAGCGCCTTCGCCGACGATCGGGATCGAGCCCGTGCGCGCTGCTGAGGTCACGGTCGGGTCCACCCGCTTGCCGTCGCCTGAGCGATAGCGAGCGACGTTGATCCTGCCCTTGTCGCCGTTGATCGTCTTGCCGCCTTCGTCGGCGCCGACCACGAGCTTGTCCCCGCTCTTCGCCGAAGGATGAGCGGCGCTGAGCACGAGGTTGACGTGACAGGTGGCCTCGTTGCAGGGCAGCCGGCCGACATCGTCGATATCGGCTCCGCCGTCGTCGATCACGACCACGCAATGGTGGTTTCGATTCGGCTGTGACTGCGTGCAGGTGAGTCTGTTGCTGCCAAGGTTGACGCCGTTCGTCGCATCCTGTCCGCTGGCGAGCACCAGGCTCGCATTGACGACCGGGTCATAGCCGTAGGTGCGCCCGATGCAGGGCCGATCGGAGCCGTGGAGCTCGTTCGGCTTCAAACAGACCGAGACCTCGACCTCCGCCGTGGCGTCGAGCCGGTCTCCATCCGCGAGGTCGCCGAGCTGACCCGGCTGCATCGACATCACGACCCGCTCCTTGCTGCTCAGCCGGTTGCCGATCGGAATCGTTTTCAGAAGCTCGGAGTCGTTGCCGGTCGTGCCTGTCCGCAGGCTCGCTTCCCCGGCACGTAGTTGGCGCTCGTCCGACTGCGCCGCAAGCACGGGCGCGACGCCCGCGATCGCCGCGATCGCCGCGATCGCGATCACGCGCGCCGTCAAGCTCTGCTTCCAGTTGCCCGCCATGTCCGCTCCATCGGCAGAAACACCCATTCTCAGTAGAACCCAGGACGTTGTCGATAGTCACGGAGGGTGAATGGCGCTACCCAGCGCAGGCCCTGTCGGCGGCAATACCTGAGTCCTTTGTTACTTTCTGACGGTTATGGACGTCTACCAGCGCAGGCGCCTGGTCGCGCTTAGCGCGGTCGCAGTCGTATTCATCGTCCTCGTTCTCCTCTTTCGCAGCTGCGGTGGAGACGACGAGCCGGCCCCCGTGACCCCGCTCTCCGGCGCCACAGGTTTGAGCGGCGTCTCGCTGACCGCGACCGACTACATCGCTCAGGCTGATCCAATCTGCCTCGAGGCGAATACCGCGCTCGCCGCCGTCGACGAGAACGACGCCGAGGCCGCCGCGACCGAGAAGGGCCAGGTCCTCAACAACGAGTTGGCGACGCTTCAGTCCCTGACGCTTGCGCCGGGCGAGGATGGAGAGGACAAGCTGGCCAAGTTCCTCGGCGCGATCGAAGATCAGATCATCGATTACCGAGATCTGGTGACGGCGAGTGAACGCGAGGACACCGCCCAGGTCGCCGAGCTCGACGCTGCCGCCGACGCCGCTGCCGCCGAGGCGGCGAAGGCTGCGAGAAACTTCGGCTTCGAAGTCTGCGGCGATCTCGAGCAGGTCGGTGAGGCGACCGAGACCGGCGCCTCGGGTGGCGAGGTCGACGCCACGGACGTCGCGACCGACACTGCGGCCGCAACCGACACCGTGACCGAGGCTCCGGTGGCGCCCGTGACCCCGGCACCCGAAACCACCGAGCCGGTCGAGCCCGCGCCGACCGACACCGGAGGCGGCACCGCGCCGGTCACGCCCGCGCCGACCGATACCGGTTCCGGCGGCGTCACCCCGTAGCGGATTCGGCCCAGGTGCCGTAGAGCTCCGCGTAGCGGCCGCCGGCCTCGATCAGCTCGTCGTGGGTGCCGGTCTCGATCATGCGCCCGTATTCGAGAACCACGATCCGTCCGGCGCGGCGGATCGTCGACAGCCGGTGCGCGATCACAATCGCTGTCCTTCCGAGCAGCAGCCGCGCCAGGCCCTCCTCGATCACCCGCTCGGTTCGCACGTCGACGTTCGACGTCGCCTCGTCGAGGATCAGGATTCGCGGCTCGGCCAGCAGCGCCCGCGCGAACGCGACCAGCTGGCGCTGTCCTGCGGAAAGCTGTGCACCACGCTCGCCCACCTCGCTGTCGAAGCCCTTCGGCAGCCGCTCGATGAACTCCAGCGCTCCAACCGCGCGCGCTGCCGCCTCGATCTCCTCCTGCTCGGCGTCTGGCCGGCCGAAGGCGATGTTGTCGCGCACCGACCCCGAGAACAGGAAGCTCTCCTGGGGGACGATGCCGAGCTGGCTGCGAAGTGAGCTCGTGCGCAACTGCCGCAGGTCGTGACCGTCGACCAGCACCCGGCCGCGCTGCGGGTCATAGAAGCGGGCAACGAGCTTGGCCAGGGTCGACTTGCCGGCGCCGGTCTCGCCGACCAAGGCCACGGTCTGGCCGGCCGGCACGTGCAGGTCGATGCCCTCCAGCGCCCATCCCGCCTCCGGCACCCGATTCGAGTCCGCCTCCTCGGCGGCCCTGAACTCGGTCAGCTCCGCAGCCGTCGCGTCGCCACCTCGGGCATAGGAGAACCAGACGTCGTCGAGCTCGATCTCCCCGCGTAGCTGGCCGGGATCGATCGCGTCGGGGCGATCGACCATGTCGGGCTGCGTGTCGAGCAGATCGAAGATCTTGTCCAGCGCCGCCATTCCCTGCTGATAGGTCGTATAGAGCTGTGAGATCTGCTGGATCGGGTCAAAGAACAGCGCCAGGTAGCCGACGAAGGCGACGACGACGCCGATTTCGATCTGGCCGTCGATCGCCTGCGAGCCGCCGTAGAGGATGATCGCGGCGGTACCGATCGCCGACAGCAACTCGACCGCGGGGAAGTAGGAGGCGTTGAGGTAGACGGTGCGCAGGTTGACCTGGCGGTTCTCTTCATTGAGCTCGTCCATGCGCTCGACGTGTTGCGCCTCGCGCCCGAACGACTTCACAACCCGTACACCCGAAAGCGTCTCCTGCAGGTACGCGGTGATGTTGGCGATCTTCTCGCGGGTGAGGCGGTAGGCGTCGGCGGAGGCGAGGCGGAAGATGATGCTGCCGATCATCAGGATCGGGAAGGTGACGAAGGTGACCAAAGCGAGCTGAAGATCGAGCGCAACGAGGATGACGACGACGCCGACGAGCGTCAGCACGCTCGAGAACAAGGTCACGATGCCGTCGGTGACGAGACTGTCAAGCGCCTGCACGTCGTTGGTCATGCGCGAGATCAGCACCCCGGGCCGGCGCCGGGTGAAGAAGCCGATCGACATCTTCTGCAGGTGCACGTAGATGCGCTCGCGCAGATCCTGCAATGCGCGCTGGCCAACCCAGCCGACGAAGTAGGTCTGGGCGTAGGAGGCTGCCCAGTAGGCGGCAATCGAGCCGATGAAGATGGCGACGATGATCGCCAGCGCGGTCTCGTCTCCCTCGATGATGCCGCTGTCGATCGCCCGGCCGGCGAGGTAGGGGGGCGCCAGCGCCGATGCCGTCGCGATCAGCAGGGCGATGAGCATCCAGATCACCTGTTTGCGATACGGCCGCAGTAGGCCGAGCAGCCAGCGCACCTTTCGCCCGCGCTGATCCTCACCCCGGATCAGGCGCCAGATGTCGCGGAACATGAGGAAGGTGCCGGCGAGCCTGCCGGGCTGATTGGCCTGATCCTCGGCTTCGGCCGCGAGCCTGGAGCCCTGGGTCTCCGGATCTAGCTCAGTGACGGAGTCCTCGCTGCGCCTACGGTTGCCGATGCGCGAACCGCGATCTGGGAGGCGCCGGCTCATAGCCCCGCCATCGCTGTGCGCTGCTCGAGGTCGCGCTGCAGGAAAACGACGTCCTCACATCCGAACTCGGCGATCTCGGCGTAAAGCGGGCAACGCTCCAGCAGTTCCTCGTGGGTGCCGCGATCGACCACCCGCCCCGCCTCCATGACGACGATCTCGTCGGCCAACGAGATCGTCGAGAGGCGATGGGCGACGACGAATGTCGTGCGCCCCGCCATCACCTCTCGAAAGCCCTTCTTGATCTCCTCCTCGGTGCGCGCGTCGACCGACGAAGTGGCGTCGTCGAGGATCAGGATGCGCGGCTCGGCGATCAGCGCCCGCGCGATCGCGATGCGCTGGCGCTGACCTCCCGAGAGCGTCAGACCGCGCTCGCCGACGACCGTCTCGTAGCCGTCGGGCAGTCGCGTGATGAACTCATGCGCCTGGGCCCGCCGGGCTGCCGTCTCGATCTGTTCGCGAGATGCGTCCGGACGCGCGTAGGAGATGTTCTCGCGAACGGTCGCCGAGAACAGGAACGGGTCGTCGGCGACGAAAGCGATCTGCTGTCGCAGCGACTCGACCTCGACCGCGCGCACATCGACACCGTCGACGAGCACCTCGCCCTCGCTCGCGTCGTACAACCGGGCGATCAGCGCCACCAGGCTCGTCTTGCCGGAGCCGGTCGGGCCGACGAGGGCGACCGTGCGACCAGCGCCGACGTCGAGGTCGACGCCCATCAACGCGGGCTCGGAGCCCGAGTAACGCAGGCCGACGTTGCGAAACTCGACCGCGCCCGGCCCTGGCGGCAGCTCGGGCGCGCCGGGTGCGCTGACGATCGCCGGCTCGCGGTCGAGGATCTCGAACAGACGGTTGCCGGAGGCGACCGCGCGCTGAGCCATGCCGAGCGCGATACCGAGCCCGCGCATCGGGCCCATCAGCATCATCAAGAACAAGTAGAACGTCGTGAAATCACCCAGGCTGAGGCTCTGGTTGATCACCTGGATGCCGCCGAGATAGAGGATGACGGCAAGGCCGAGGCTGGGGATGAAGGCGAGCATCGGCGAATAGAACGCGCGCAGGCGCGTCGAGTAGACGTTCTGATCGAACACGCGAGAGATGGAGTGGCGAAAGCGCTTCAGCATGTGGTCCTCGCGGGCGAACGCCTTGACGATCCGCACTCCGGAAATGCTCTCCTCGGCCTCGGCGGTGAGCTCGGCGATCCGCTGCTGAACCTCCTGTACGGCCGGGCGCGAGAGGCGGCTGTAGCGACGGGCCGCCAAGACGACGAAAGGCACCGGCAGCAGAGCCAGAGCTGCGAGCCACGGCTTGATCACGAACATCGCCACGCTTGCCAAGGCGATCGTGAGGAAGCTTTGGGTGAGGAAGATCAGGCCGTAGCCCAAGAAGAAGCGAATCGCCTGCAGATCTACCGTCGCCCGCGACATCAACTGCCCCGTCTGCTGGGTGTCGAAGAAACCGAGCTCCAGTGACTGCAGGTGGCCGTAAACGCGCTGGCGCAGATCGAATTCGACCGCGAGCGAGACCTTGCCGGCGACCACGCGGCGCACCCAGGTCAAGCCGAGGCGCAGAATCGCCGCCGCGACGATCGCGATCGCCAGCGGCAGGAGATCGGCACGAACCCCCTCGTTGATCGCGTCGACCGCTCGTCCCACGAGCCACGGAATCGCGACGGTCATCACCATCGCCGCCCAAGCGATTACGAGCGAGACGACCACCTGACGCCGATACGGGCGAAGGAAGGTGAGCAGGCGGCGGAACGTGGGCATACGGCTGCTTACTATATAAAGTGAAGTAGAGGTTTCGGCTATGCCGTGCGCTCGGCGAGCCAGCGCCGGTGCTGCCTGCCGAGCTCTGTCGCGGGCTCGCCGCCCTCGATCAGCTCGCGCAGCAGCGGCCCCCATGCGACCTCGGCGCGCACCGTGCAGGCGATCTGGAAAAGCAGGCCCTCCATGCGGCGAAGCAGCAGCGCTTCCGGCGGCAGGGTCATCCGCCGCATCTGGCCGATCATCTGCTCGCCTGACTCGGTGCGCAGCGATTCGGTGCCTCGCCACAGGTCCTCCGGCGCAAGCCGCAGCGGCTCGTCGCCCGCGAACCACCAGCCCGCGAGGCGCATGTGCTCGACCAGCAGCTCGGCGTTCCACTCGGCCGACGGGCCAGGCAGGTAGCCGAGCTCGCGCATGGCCTGGACGAGCGCTCCGCCGTCGCCTTCGCGGATCGCTTGGAAGACCCGCGCCTCGCGCAACAGGTACTCCTCGGGAAGGCGCCGCAGCATGCCGAAGTCGAAGAAGCCGACGCGGTCGTCGTCGCAGAGCAGGTAGTTGCCCGGGTGAGGGTCACCGAGCGCGAGGTGAAGCTCGCTCGCCGTCGCGTAGAAGAAGCGGTAGACGATCTCGGCAAAGCGGTCGCGGGTTGCCTCATCGCGCTCGGCGACCTGCTCGAAGCTGGCGCCGTCGACCCATTCCGTGACGATCACGCGGCGTCGGCTGAGGCTGGTGTCGACATCGGGGACGCGGATGAACGGGTGGCGCCGCCAGTAGCGGGCCAGGCGCCGGTGATTGGAGGCCTCGAGCTCGTAGTCGCACTCCTCGGTGATCCGTTCGGCGAGCTCTGCCAGCACATCCTTGACTTCCAGCCCAGGCATCAGCCGCCTCAACACGGGGGAGAGCATGCGCAGGTTTCGCATGTCGGACTCGACCGCGTCGGCGATCCCTGGGTACTGGACTTTGATCGCCACATCGCGGCCATCGGTGGAGCGGCCGCGATAGACCTGGCCGATGCTTGCGGCGGCAGCGGGCTCTTGCCCGATGCTCGCGAGCACATGCTCTGGCTCGGTGCCCCACTCGGCGGCCAAAACCTTGTGCATGTCCTTCCAGCCAACGGCGGGAACATCGTCGCGAAGCGATGCCAGACGCTGCTGGAGATAGGCCGATTGATCGGGCTCGAGGCCGGGAAACTCGATCGTCGACAGCACCTGGCCGGCCTTCATCGCGGCCCCACGCATGACCGCGAGCTGGTCGACCAGCGAATCGATCGTGGCGACGACGCGGTCGCCGCGCCGGCGCTGTCGCTCGTCGTC